>DGOU01000118.1:5061-7765 GCA_002390165.1 Lutibacter sp. UBA4458 | reverse complement strand
ATAATTATTTTTTTACGTCCTACTCAGGTAATTTTAATAACTTTTCAAACCGTTTTTTTTATAAAATTATTTCAATATCATAATCTATTAAAAGTCCGTAAAGTCCTTGTTGAGAAAACTTAGCTTTCTTAATATTATTTAATTCCGGATTTATTTTAAAGTTAATTGCCGTACTAAAATCAGCCGAATTTAAATTAGTTTTGCTAAAAATACTTCCTTCTAAATTACCATTTTTAAAAACAGCATTAGTTAAATTTGTTTCGGTAAAATCAACTTCCAATAATTTACAATCTTTAAAATTAATTCCTTTAAGATTTAACTTATAAAAAGACACAAAGCTTAAATTACAGGCTTCAAAGTTTAAGGATAATAAAAATTTACTGCATTGATCAAACAAATTGCCTACCAATTTACAACTATCAAAGGTTACGTTTTTTAGTGAAGTATTTTTAAATTTTGTATTACTAAAATTACAAGCAATAAATTTACAATCTAAAAAGGCATTATTCGACAAATCTACATTTGCAAAGGAGCAATTATTAAAAGTACAGGTATCGTATTCTGCTCTAATAAATTTTTCGGTTGAAAAATCTATTTTTTGGTAGGTTTTATCATCAAAAAATAAATCTTGCATTCTATATTTTTAGATTTTAGATTTTCTATACATTAAGTAAAAACCAAGAAATATTAGAGGAATACTTAATATTTGACCTGTATTTAAAAACCATTGAGCTCTATCTTCAACCTGGGCTGCTTTAAAAAATTCAACAAAAAACCGTACTGTCCAAAGCAAAACAAAAAACAATCCAAAAATATACCCTAATTTTTCTTTTTTATTAGTTTTCCAATACACAAACCATAAAATTAAAAAGATTATCAAGTAACTAACCGATTCGTAAATTTGTGTTGGATGACGAGGAAAATCTTCTCCTAATTTCCTAAAAATAAATCCATAATCAGAATGTGTAGGTTTTCCAACAATTTCAGAATTCATTAAATTTCCTATTCTCACAAAAATAGCTCCAGCTGCAACAGGAATAGAAATTCTATCTAAAATATATAACAATGGTTTTTTAAGTACTTTTTTACTGAATAAATACATGGCAATTATAATCCCAATTGCAGCACCGTGACTTGCTAAACCAGCATACCCTGTAAATTCAAAATTAGGACTAAACCTAAAAGGTAAAATTACTTCTAAAGGATGATGAATTAAAAACTGTGGATCATAAAATAAAAAATGCCCTAACCTTGCTCCTGCCAAGGTTGAAATTACCGCATACATAAACAAAGAATCTAATTTTTCTAAAGAAATTTTATCATTAATAAAAATCTTTTTCATTAAATACAATCCCAACGTAAATGCTATAACAAACATTAAGCTGTAATAACGAATTGCTAACGGACCTATTTTAAATAATATTGGTGATGGATTCCAGTCAATGGATAATAATAACATATTTTTATTTTTTATTTTTTATTTTTATGATGTTGATGTTTTGCTAATTCCTCTTTTGTAGGAACTGGATCATATCCGCTTCCGCCCCAAGGATTACAACTACTAATTCGTTTTATAGCTAACCAACCACCAGTAAAAATACCATGTTTTTTTAATGACTCAATGGTATAATGAGAACAAGTTGGCGAATATCTACAACTAGAAGGTGTATATGGTGAAATTGCTACTTGATAAAAACGAACCAAGCCAATAAATGGAATTGCTATTATTTTAGTAATACTTTTCAACTTAATTTATGGTAAATGAAGTTCCTTCTGGACCATCTTTTAATTGAATACCAAGCGCTAACAATTCATCTCTAATTTTATCGGATAATGCCCAATTTTTATTTACTCTTGCTTCGTTTCGCATTGCTATTAACAAATCTACCACTCCTGATATTTTTGAAGCACTGTTATCATTAATTTCTGATTGTAATCCTAAAATATCAAACACAAATGTTTTTAATGATTTTTTAAACTCTTGTAAATCTTCCGAAGATAACGTTGCTTTATGAAGCAATAATAGATTAATATATTTTACAGCATCAAATAGTTGCGCTATTAAAACCGGACTATTAAAATCATCATTTAAAGCATCGTAACATTTTTGTTTCCAATCCTTTACATTAATAGTTGACGTTTTAGAAGCTACTATGTTTTCTATGTTATTTACCGCTTCCATTAACTTTAAAAACCCTTTTTCAGAAGCTTCAATAGCATCGTTTGAAAAGTCTAAAATGCTTCTGTAATGTGCCTGCATCATAAAAAATCGAAGAGCACTAGGTGAATAGGCTTTTTTCATTAATTTATTTTCACCAGAAAATATTTCATTTGGTAAAATATAATTACCTGTAGATTTAGACATTTTTTGTCCATTCATTATCAACATATTTGCATGCATCCAATAATGAACCGGATTTACGTTATTTGAAGCTTTAGATTGTGCTATTTCACATTCGTGATGTGGAAATTTTAAATCCATTCCACCGCCATGAATATCAAAAGTTTTTCCTAAATACTTAGTACTCATTACACTACATTCTAAATGCCAACCAGGAAAACCATCACTCCAAGGCGATGGCCAACGCATAATATGACGCTCATCTGCTTTTTTCCAAAGTGCAAAATCTTGTGGATTTTTCTTTTCAGACTGTCCATCTAAATCTCTGGTGTTTTGAATAGAATCTTCAATTTTTCGTCCTGA
>DGOU01000118.1:3916-4987 GCA_002390165.1 Lutibacter sp. UBA4458 | reverse complement strand
ATTATTTCAATTTGATCCACAATATGACCTGTTGCAGTTGGCTCAATATTTGGTGGAAGATTGTTTACTTTTTTTAAAATATTATGAAAATCTACGGTATAACGTTGCACAACTTCCATCGGTTCCAATTTTTCTAACCGTGCTTTTGTAGAAATTTTATCCTCAGCATCATCATCGGTTAAATGCCCTGCATCTGTAATATTACGCACATACCTAACCTTGTAACCTAAATGAGTTAAATAGCGATATACCAAATCAAAAGACATAAATGTTCTAACATTTCCTAAATGCACATTGCTATAAACGGTTGGTCCACAAACATACATTCCAACATGTCCTTCTAAAATAGGAGTAAATAATTCTTTTGATTTACTCAGCGAATTGTATATTTTTAATTGATTTTTTTTATATAATTCCATTAAAATAAGGTTCAATTTTCGGGGGTAAAGATAGTAAAAATCCTTAATGGTAACTTGTTAAAGCTTTCCTATTTATTTGAGAATTCAAAAAAATACTTATCAAATTTAATAATAAATAAAGAATTCATTTAATTGAAAAACATTATTTTAGATGTTAGCTTATAATTAAAATAAAAAATTAATTTTACAGCGATTTAAGATAGACCATTTTTTCTAAAATGAATTTCAATTATTAAATGAAAAACAAATCCAATTTATCCATAAATTCTTGTATTATAATACCTTGTTATAATGAAGAAAAAGGATTGCCTAAACAAGAATACATTCGTTTTATAGAGAACAGTAAAGATGTTTTAATTTGTTTTGTTAATGATGGATCTAGTGATAATACACTAACCTTACTGGAAAATTTAAAAGATAATTACCCTACCAAAGTTGATGTAGTTTCCTATAGTAAAAACGTTGGGAAAGCTGAAGCAATAAGAACTGGAATTAACTTTTGCCAAACCAATTACAACTATAATTATATTGCTTATTTAGATGCCGATTTAGCAACAACTTTAGAAGAGTGTTATAGTATGCTCTCTTATTTTGATGATGAAATTGAATTTGTTTTTGGTTCTAGAATTAAAAGAATTGGAGCAAATATTGA
>DGOU01000118.1:428-3798 GCA_002390165.1 Lutibacter sp. UBA4458 | reverse complement strand
AAATGGTTATTTGATGTAGAAATAATTAATAGAATTATTCAAATTTATGGAAGAGAAGTTGTTTTAAGTAAAATGATTGAAATTCCTTTAAAATCTTGGATTGAAAAAGGTGATTCAAAAGTTAAAACAAGTTATATGTTTAAATTATGGATTGATTTATACAAAATTAGCCGACTTGTAAAATCTTAATATCAGAACATAAAATGATGTTTAAAAAAAAATATAAAGGCACCGAATTATTTTTATTTATTGCCACATTAATAATTATTTTATTCAAATTTTGGTTATCTGCCGCACTACCTCTTTTAGACAAAACGGAGTCGAGATATGCTGAAATTGCCAGAATTATGGCAGAAACTAAAGAATGGGTTGTTCTTCAAATTGATTATGGCGTTCCCTTTTGGGCAAAACCTCCTTTATCAACCTGGCTTTCTGCAATGAGTTTTGATGTTTTTGGCGTTAGCGAATTATCTGCTAGATTACCTTCTTTTTTAATTAGTCTTATTATTATAATTATTGTAGGTAAAATGGTGAAAAAATCAAGTATTTCCTTTTATTTACCAGCTTTTGTCTTATTAACTATGCCCGAATTTTTAATTCACACAGGTGTAGTATCAACAGATACCGCATTAAATTTTTGTGTCATATTAATTATGCTTTCTTTTTGGAAAGCTATGGAAAATGAACACAAATCCTTATGGAATTATTTGTTTTTTATTGGTGTTGGATTAGGGTTTTTAGCTAAAGGACCATTAATTTTAGTTTTAACTGGACCTCCAATTTTAGCTTATATCCTTATCAGAAAAATAAAGTTTAAAGCAGTATTCACTAAATTACCTTGGGTAATTGGAATTTTAATTGTTTTACTAATTGCTGTTCCTTGGTATCTTTTGGCCGAAGAACGTTCTCCCGGTTTTTTAGATTATTTTATTGTTGGAGAACATTTTAAACGGTTTTTAGTTCCTGGTTGGAAAGGCGATTTATATGGTAGCGGTCACTCGCAACCAAAAGGAATGATTTGGGTATTTTTATTCATTTTTACTTTTCCTTGGTTTCAGCTTGTTTTATATAAGTTATGGAAAATTAGAAAAACTATTTTTAAAGATAAATGGGTAACTTTTTTAGTAATATGGCTAGCTTGGACTCCTTTATTTTTTACCATGTCCACTAATATTTTACATACTTATATTTTACCAGTAACAATTCCTATTGCTTTATTGGTAGTTCATTTTTGGGATAGTTATTCTAAAAAGAAATTGATTTTAGGAGTCGGTTCTATTTTCCCTGTACTAGCTATTATTGCTTTTTTTGGTTTTGTTTTACCCGGAAAAGCGGATATTTATATGAATTCTGACAAGTATCTTTTAGAACATCAAATGGTAAAAACTAAAAATATTCCAATATTTTATTGGAAAAAGAAATCGTATTCCAGTCAATTTTATTCCAAAGGAAAAGTAAAAAAAGTTAAAAATGAAAAAGAATTAGATTCTGTAAATTCCATTTATCCTGAATTTTATTTTATAATTTCTAATAAACATAAAAAGGAAATATCTTCTAATTTAATTTCTAAAATGAAGTTTTTAGAAGCCAATAAAAAATCATCAATTTATAAAATAGAATAAAACTATTTTCACTTTAACAAATAGAATTTAGCAATACAAATAAATAAGTTAAATTTGCCAAAATTCTATTTAACAAAGCGTTTAAACATTAAATTATTGAATACTAATGCAATACAAATTCACTATTATAGTTCCTGTTTTTAATGAAGAAGATAATTTGAAACGTGTAGAACAAGAGCTTTCTAAATATATTAAAATTGCCACCAAAAAAACAAAAATCTTATTTGTAAACGATGGTAGTAAAGACAACAGCCAAACCTTAATAGAAGAAATTTGTAATTCTAATCCAGATTTTTCTTTTATTCAATTTAAAGAAAACAGAGGTTTAAGCGCTGCCATAACTGCTGGTTTTCAAAATATAGATACAGAATTAGTTGGTTATATTGATTCCGATTTGCAAACTGCACCTGAAGATTTTAATTTATTACTAGAACAAATTGGTGAATTTGATTTAGTTACCGGAGTTAGAGCAAACCGAAAAGATTCGTTTGTAAAAAATATGTCCTCAACCATTGCTAATGGAATTAGACGCTCTTTTACACATGATGGTATGGATGATACTGGTTGTCCTTTAAAAGTTATAAAAACGGAATACGCTAACAAAATACCTATGTTTAAGGGATTGCATCGATTTTTACCAGCAATGATTTTACTACAAAACGGAAAAATCAAACAAATTCCTGTGCAACATTTCCCTAGAATTGCAGGGGAAGCTAAATATGGTTTATGGAATCGGCTTTTAGGACCATTATTAGATTGTTTTGCTTATTTATGGATGAAGAAAAAATATATTGATTACGAAATTGCTAAAAAAGGTTAATGAGTAATTGGATTATTTATAGCGTTGGATTTTTAGCTCAACTTCTATTTTCTGGAAGACTTATTTTACAATGGATTTTATCCGAAAAAAGTAAAAAAGTATTAACACCTTCCCTCTTTTGGAAACTTAGTTTATTAGCTTCTTTTTTGTTATTTGTCTATGGCTATTTACGCAATGATTTTGCCATAATGCTAGGTCAGGCGCTTACCTATTTTATTTATATTAGAAATCTACAATTACAAGGAGAATGGCAAAAAGCACCTAAATTTTTACGAATATTTTTATGGATTTTTCCCGTGCTAATTGTTATTTATTCTTTTAATAATAACACGTACGATTTAGTTAAGCTATTCAAAAATAAAGACATTCCGTTTACTCTTTTACTTTGGGGAAGTATTGCCCAAGTAATTTTTACTCTACGTTTTGTATATCAATGGATTTATTCTGAAAAAAATAAAGAATCCACTTTACCATTTGGATTTTGGTTATTAAGTTTAATTGGCTCTTTAATGATATTAATTTATGCTATTTTACGTAAAGATCCTGTTTTATTTGTTGGTCATATAATGGGTTCTGTTATCTATTCAAGAAATATAATTTTATCTAAAAGACATGCGTAAATGATAAAAATTTTTGAAAAATATCCAATTGCTAGTTTATCCATATTGGTTTTAACTATGTTATTAATTCATTTAAACATTCCTAATATTACTATTATGGAAGCTCGGAATTTTATTTCTGCACGTGAAATGATTCAGGATAATCATTGGCTTTTAACTACCATGAATGGAGAACCTCGTTATCAAAAACCACCTTTGCCAACCTGGCTAACTGCCATTTCTGGGCTTATTTTTGGAGTAAACAGTTTATTTGCTTTACGTTTACCAGCAGCTATAATGGTATTATTTTTAGGAATTTTCGTTTACCT
>DGOU01000118.1:0-421 GCA_002390165.1 Lutibacter sp. UBA4458 | reverse complement strand
TTATTGGTATTTTAAATGAAGCACCTTGGGATATTTTTGCACACGGTTTTATGTTAGCTGGAATTTACTTTCTATACCAATTTTTTGAAAACTCAAAACAACTTTGGAAAAATGCATTACTCGCATCCTTTTTTGTAGGATTATCTTTTTTAAGTAAAGGTCCTGTTTCCTTATTTGCACTTTTTTTACCTTTTATTATTTCCTACGGAATAGTTTACAAATTCAAAGATTTTAAATCTAAAACACTTCCTTTTATAAGTTTTATCCTATTATTTCTAATTATTGGTGGCTGGTGGTTTGTATATGTGAGGCTTGCAGATGCAGATGCATTTTTAAAAATTGCAACCAAAGAAACTGGAAATTGGAATAGCTATAATGTAAAACCATTTTACTATTATTGGAGCTTTTTTACACAATCTGG
>DGOU01000090.1:368-5213 GCA_002390165.1 Lutibacter sp. UBA4458 | reverse complement strand
ATAAATGGAATTTTGAGCGTCTCCAGCAAATTGTTTTTCAAAAGTATGTTTAAGTCCGTTTCGTACACCAAATAATAAAGTAAATAGCAAAATTGCAAAAGCAATGGTAAACCCAGACAAAACGGTTCTTAGCTTATTTTTGCTAATGGTTTGAAAAATTTCCTGCCAACGATCTAAATCAAACATAATTTATATAGTTGCTTTTTTATTAACTTTTTCATCACTTGTAATTACACCATCTTTTAGGCGAACAATTCTATCTGTTTCTTCTGCAATATCTTCTTCATGAGTAATTACTAAAACGGTCATTCCTTCTCTATTTATTTCTTTTAATAATTCCATAACGGAATGTGAAGTAGTAGAGTCTAATGCTCCTGTTGGTTCATCTGCTAAAACAACTTTTGGATTTGTAGCTAAAGCTCTGGCAATAGCAACGCGCTGTTTTTCACCACCGGAAAGTTCACTTGGTAAATGGTCGGCTCTATCTTTTAAACCAACTTTTTCCAAATATTGTAAGGCTATTTTTTGACGATCTTTTCTTCCTATTCCTTTGTAATATAGTGGAAGTGCAACATTTTCTAAAGCATTTTTATAATTTATTAAATTAAAGGACTGAAACACAAATCCTAAAAATTTATTTCTTAAAATTGCAGCTTTTTTTTCATCAAGGTGCTCTATTAACTGTCCATTTAAAAAATACTTTCCTTCGTCATGTTCATCTAATAATCCGATAATATTTAATAAGGTAGATTTTCCAGAACCTGAAGAACCCATAATGGATACAAATTCACCTTCTTTTATATGTAAATCTAAACCTTTTAAAACGTGTAAAGAATCTTTACCTATTGGATATGATTTATGTAGTTTTTCAATCCTAATCATTTGGTTATTGTTTTAAACGAATATAAAAATTGCTTGTTAAAGCTAATCCTAATTTTTTGTTAAAAGACGATTTAACTTTAAACTTGTAACTTTGAATCGTGGATTATTTTGAAAAAAAATCTATAATATTATTTGATGGTATTTGCAATTTGTGCAATTCATCCGTCAATTTTATTATAAAACACGATACTAAAAAACAATTCTTATTTGCTTCACTTCAATCAGACGCTGCAAAAGAATTATTGTTACAATATGCTATTAAAAATTTTGAAGTAACTTCAATACTTCTAATTGAAGAAGATAAATTATACAATAAATCCACCGCGGTTTTAAAAATTGCTAAACAACTTAACCATGGATTAAAATTTAATTATGTTTTTATAATTATCCCAAAATTATGGCGGGATTATATTTACAATTTTATTGCAAAAAGACGTTATAAATGGTTTGGAAAAAGAAAAAATTGTAGATTACCAACTCCCAAATTAAAGGATAGGTTTTTGTAAAATACGTTAATACTATTTATTGATTTTATAAAAATTATTTTTTCGGATAGTTATCGTCCCAATCTTTAACTTTTGGTTTACCTAATTTTCCTATAGATTTTGCCACTAACATAGATACGGTTGCATCACCAGTAACATTAACGGTTGTTCTACACATATCTAACGGTCTATCAATAGCAAAAATTAAAGCTAACCCTGCTTCGGGTATGCCTGCTTGTGCCAATACAATTACCAACATAACCATACCAGCTCCAGGTACAGCTGCCGAACCAATACTCGCTAATGTTGCCGTAACAATAATTCCTAATTGAGTTCCTAAAGTTAAATCCATTCCAAACGCTTGCGCAATAAATACGGCTGCAACTGCTTGGTATAAACTTGTTCCGTCCATATTTATGGTGGCGCCAATCGGTAACACAAAACTACTTACTTCTTCATCTACACCTAAATGTTCTGTAACACGCTCCATAGTAACTGGTAATGTAGCTGCGCTACTACTAGTTGAAAACGCTAATAGTTGCGCTGGCGAAATTCCTTTTAAAAAGAAGGATGGTGTTTTTTTTGTAACAGCCCAAACTATTAAATTGTAAAAAGTAATCATAAGTAAAAGTCCTAATAAAACGGTAAAAGCATACCAAATAAGCGCTTTAAATAAATCGACACTTGGTGATTCAACTACCAATGCAGCCAACAAGGCAAAAACGCCATAAGGAGCTGCCAGCATAATTAAATCTATAATTTTTAAAATGACTTCATTAAAACCATCAAAGAATTTTTTTACCGGTGTAGCCTTTTCTTCAGGAATTAAAATAAGACCTATACCAAATAAAATTGCAAAAAATATTACCTGAAGCATATTTTTATTATCTGTTGCAGCACCAAATATATTATCTGGTACAATATCTACCAAAGCTTGTAAAGGTCCACTTTGTTTTTGTATAGCGGCTTGCTCTTTATATTTAGTGGTGCTTTCTCCGTAATTATCAACTAATTCGTGTCTAGTTTTTTCAGAAATTGAATTACCTGGTTTTATAACATTTACTAATAATAAACCAATGGAAACAGCAATAACAGTTGTAATTATATAAATTCCGATGGTTCTACCTCCCATTGCAGATAATTTTGATATATCTTTTAAATCGGAAACTCCTTTAATTAAAGATGCAAGTATTAACGGTACAGCAATTAATTTAAGTGAATTAATAAATATTTTTCCAAAAGGCTTTATCCAATCTTGCACAATTTCTTTTCCTCCATCAAAATAGGTAAATAAAATACCTACAACTACTCCTAATACCATTCCTATTAAGATTTGCCAATGCAATGCTAATTTTTTCATGTAGTAAATTTAAAATTCTTCGAAAGATAAAAAAATACTTAAAACTATTACTGTTTTAATAAAAAAAAAGTACTTTAAAGTACTTTTTTTTAAAAATTACATCTAATAATAGTTTCTTTAAAATTGATATCGCAACGAAAGGGCAATATCCAAATCCGTATTACTACCATAATTACCTAAAATTCCTATTTCAGGTCTAAAATCTAATGAAATTAGTAAGGGAATATCAAAATTATATTCTATACCTACATTGCCATCTCCATTTATAAATAAACCATCATCACGAGATGAATTTACTCTTGAATCATTCCAAGAACCTATTCCTGCTCCAAAACCAGCATACCAATTAAAGCCTTTATCTATGCTCCAAACCCATTGATAAATTCCACTTAATTTATAGGCATTATAATCGTTTTGATTTCTATAACCTAAATCCAGTTCAAATCGATTTATTTCAGATAATTTTCTTTGATACGAAACTTCTCCACCAAATCCATCATTATTACCAAAGCGAATTCCTAAAGCATGTTTATGCACTACTTGTGCAAAAGTGGCAAAATTAATAGCAAATAAGAATATAAAAAAGCTAACAATTTTTTTCATAATATTGTGTTTATAATAATTAATTTAAAAACGTAAATTTATAAACATTATTTTAATTGTGACATTTTGAATTTATTGTGTCCAATAAATATACTTTAATTAAAACATAAAAAAACATGGCGGGATTATTAGATTTATTAAACAGTGACTTAGGAAAAACACTTGTTAGTAGTGCAAGTCAACAATTAGGGCAAAATTCAGGAAAAACAACTTCAGCATTAACAACTGCGTTACCTTTACTATTAGGAGCAATGAAAAACAATGCATCTTCTTCTGAAGGAGCACAAGGATTATTGAGTGCATTATCAGGAAAACATGATGGAAGTATATTAGATAACCTTTCTGGGGCAGTTTCTAACCAAGATGTATTAAAAGATGGAGCGGGAATTTTAGGTCATTTATTTAATGGGAAAGAACAAAATATTGCTCAAGCAGTAGGTTCAAAAAGTGGAATTGATGCTGGTTCGGCTATGAATTTATTAAAAATGGCAGCACCTGTTATTATGGGATATTTAGGAAAGCAAACACGCCAACAAAATGTAACTGACGGAAATGGAATAGGTAATTTATTAGGAGGAATGTTAGGTGGTAGTGGCCAAACTGAACAAGGTTTAGTTACTAAACTATTAGATGCTGATGGAGATGGAAGTGTAATTGATGATATTATTGGAATGGCTGCTGGAGGAAAAAAAGGTGGATTAGGCGGTCTTTTAGGTGGTTTATTTGGAGGGAAATAAATTATTTCAATAATTAAAATATATATATAATAGCTCAGAAATATTTCTGAGCTATTTTTTTGATATAAATTTTATCCATGTATTTTTGCGGAAACGGATATATTTATATGAGCAAATTAAAAGAGCGTTGGGGAGTTAACTCAAATTTTCAGGTAGTTTTAATAATTGTTGTATTTTCTTTAAATGGCTCTTTTGCTACATACATTGCAAAACCAGTAACTGCATTGTTTGGTTTAAACTCAGAAACTAGTAATCCTTGGATGTTTTGGCCAGTAAGAATTTTATTAGTTTTTTTAATTTATCAATTTACCTTACCAATTGTTGGATATTTATTTGGTCAATTTAAATTCTTTTCAAAATTTTCAAAAAAGACTTTAAGTAGAATGGGATTTAAACGTTTTTTTAAAGAAAGTTAATGCTTTAAATATTTTTTAATTACAAATTTATAAATCCAAGTTAGCGTAAATGTTGGTAACAAATCTGTGCCTAAAATACCAGCTTCTTCAATAAAAGAAACAACACTTGCCACTTTTCCTTCAACTCCCTGATACATTTGAAATATTAAATATGCCGAAAGAGGAGCCCAAATAACATCTGAAAATTCACCAACAAAAGGAATAACAAAAGAAAGCATTCCTATTCCATCAAATAGAATACTTAACCAAAGCAATTTGTATTTTTTACTCATAAATATATTTTAAATAAATAAGGCTATTTATATACCAAATTATTATTCTTTTAACTTTGCTTTATATTTTTTTATAAATTTTTCTAATTT
>DGOU01000090.1:0-333 GCA_002390165.1 Lutibacter sp. UBA4458 | reverse complement strand
GCTCTACAATAACCTTGATTTTTATTACTATTATAATAATTTTGATGATATGCTTCTGCTTTATAAAATTCTTTAAAAGGAACTATTTCAGTAACTATTTTTTTATCAAAAACATGGGCTTCTGTTAATGCTTTTATAAAATTTTCTGCTACTTCTTTTTGATTTTCAGAATGATAAAATATTGCTGAACGATATTGAGTGCCAATATCATAACCCTGTCTATTTAAAGTAGTTGGATCATGCGTACTAAAAAAAACATCTAATATTTCTTGATACGATATTATAGAAGGATTAAAGGTGATTTCAATAGCTTCTGCATGACCAGTTGTACCT
>DGOU01000214.1 GCA_002390165.1 Lutibacter sp. UBA4458 | reverse complement strand
ACAAAAATTAGTAAAGCACTAATTAATATTGGCAAATAAGCGATAAAATTACCAATGCCTTCTGAAATCATTTTTAAGCCTAACATTTCAGAAGCAATAACCACAAAAATTAAAATCAATAAATATTTAACAAATTTTAATATAATTTTTGATGGCACAACATTATAATCGCTTTTACCAAATAATTCAGCTTCATTTAGTTTAGTAGTTAAGTTATCTATTTTAGAAATACTTAATATTTTTTTCAAAATACTGTTAACTAATTTTAGCACAATCCAAGCGACTAGAATTAAACCAATAGCTAATAGTATTTTTGGTATTACATCTAAAAAATCATTCCATAGATTTTGAATAAAGGTAAAATTCATGTCATTTAATTGAATAATTGCTTTCATGGTATTTTATTTTGGGTTAGAATTTATATTTTGTTTTTATCAATTTCCTTATCTTCATCTTCATCATTTTTAATAGGATTTTTTTCTGTGTTTAAAAATTCACCAACAGTATTAGGATATTTAACTACAAACAAGTCAGCCAAATCAATAGAAAGTTTTATTAATGAAATATCATTAATAACCTTTTCTTTGAGCACTTTTGGCACTTCTTCGTTAAATAGTATTTTCTTAAACGGGTTTTCCATTATTTAAGATTTTTATATACACTAATTACTTTTTCTCTTGCACGTTTTAAACGCATTTTAACAGCACTTTCACCAATTTGTAAAAGTTGCTGAATATCTTTTAATGATAAATCATCTTGATATTTTAATAACAAAATCATTTTTTCATTTGGGTCAATTAAAGCCAAAGCTTTTTTTAGTTTATCTGCTTTTAATTCAAAAAGCATTTCTTCACTAGTATCATCTACTTCATCAGCAATTTCATATTCAAAATTCTTTTCATTTTTTTTATAGTTATTCCTGCTTACATAATTCACACAAAAATTATAAGTAAATGAATATAACCAAGTAGAAAATTTAGATTTTCCTTTAAAGGTTCGTAATTTTATAAATAATTTAATAAAAATATCATGTGCTAAATCTTGCGCTTCTTCTTTAGAGCTTGCAAAACTTAAACATCTATTATAAACCATAGCAACATGACGGTCATATAAAACAGCAAACAAATGAGTGTCATTTGTTTTTACAATTCTTTCTACTAACTCGTTATCGCTAAATAACGTTATGTCATCCTTTGATTTCAATATTCTTAAATAGGTTTAATAGTATAGACACATAATTATTAAAGAAGTCACAATTTTACCTTAAAACATAAACAAGGTAAGCCTATATGAATTTTTATCCAATTTTTTTTTAATTATTTTGTAACTTTTTTTAAAATACTACGTATATATATTAGACCTTATAAATAACTAAAAAATTTAAGCTACTACATGAGACAACTTAAAATTACAAAACAGGTTACCAATAGAGAAACCGCATCATTAGACAAATACTTACAGGAAATAGGAAAAGTGGATTTAATTACCGCTGAAATGGAAGTTGAATTAGCCCAACGGATAAAAGCTGGTGACCAAGTTGCTTTAGAACGTTTAACAAAAGCAAACTTACGTTTTGTTGTTTCTGTTGCAAAACAATATCAAAATCAAGGCTTAACCCTTCCTGATTTAATTAATGAAGGAAATTTAGGATTAATAAAAGCCGCGAAACGTTTTGATGAAACACGTGGTTTTAAATTTATATCCTATGCAGTTTGGTGGATTAGACAATCTATTTTACAAGCTTTAGCAGAACAATCAAGAATTGTACGTTTACCTTTAAACAAAATTGGTTCTATTAATAAAATTAATAAAATGTACGCATTTTTAGAACAAGAAAATGAACGACCTCCTTCTGCCGAAGAAATTGCAAAAAAATTAGATATGACCGTTAATGACGTTAAAGAATCTATGAAAAATTCTGGTCGTCACGTATCTATGGATGCTCCTTTAATTGAAGGTGAAGACTCTAACTTATATGATGTTTTAAATACTGGAGAATCTCCAAACCCAGATAGAAGTTTATTACATGAATCTTTAAAAGTAGAAATTGAACGTGCTTTAGAAACCTTAACACCTCGTGAAGCAGATGTTGTAATGTTGTATTTTGGTTTAGGCGATGCGCACCCAATGACCTTAGAAGAAATTGGAGAAACTTTCGACTTAACTCGCGAACGTGTTAGACAAATTAAAGAAAAAGCAATTAGACGTTTAAAACACACTTCTAGAAGTAAAATATTAAAAACTTATTTAGGATAAATAATGTATTCTAATTTAATTTTTATCAAATAAAAAGAAAAACTCTCGAAATTTCGAGAGTTTTTCTTTTTAAAAGTTATTTTTGCTTAAACAACCTAAAAATATGAAAACCTATATAGCTCCTTCTATCCTATCCGCAGATTTTGGAAATTTACAACAAGATGTTGAAATGGTTAATAATAGTGAAGCCGATTGGTTTCATATTGATGTTATGGATGGCGTTTTTGTACCTAACATTTCTTTTGGCATGCCCGTTTTAAAAGCGATAAAAAAACATGCAAAAAAAACGCTAGATGTTCATTTAATGATTGTAAATCCAGATAAATTTATTAAAGATTTTAAAGATGCTGGTGCTGATATATTAACCGTACATTATGAAGCTTGTACACATCTTCACAGAACCGTTCAAGCAATTAAAGCGGCTGGAATGAAAGCTGGAGTTTCATTAAACCCACATACACCAATTGCTGTTTTAGAAGATATTATTGGAGATTTAGATTTGGTTTTAATAATGAGTGTAAATCCAGGTTTTGGCGGACAAACTTTTATTGAAAATACTTATAAAAAAGTAGAACAACTTAAAAACTTAATTGAATATTCCAACTCCAACGCCATTATTGAGATTGATGGTGGTATAACAGATAAAAACATTAAAAAACTTGCTAATATTGGTGCAACTGCATTTGTTGCGGGAAGTTTTGTTTTTAAAAGTGAAAACCCAACAAAAACTATAAGTACTTTAAAAAGTTTAGTTTCAGAGTAGATTATTTAAATTTAGTGAAGCTTTCCTTGATTAAAATAAATGCTTAAGTAAAATTCTGACAGCTACAAAAGCAATTAATAATGCTGTCCCCTTTTTTAAGTTATTTGGTGAAATAACGTTTACACTTATTCTAGAACCTAATTGTCCTCCAATTAATACTGTAATCATTAAAATTATAGTAATAGTTGGCTCAATTGAAAAATCAGGATTTAAAAATTGTCCAAATAATCCGGCAATAGAATTAACCAAAATAAAAAAGCTAGAAGTTGCAGCAATTTTTTTTGGAGTATCCCAGTTGGTTAAATGTAGTAATGGAGATAAAAATATACCTCCCCCAATGCCAACCATTCCTGAAATAAAACCAATTCCTCCACCATAAGAAATATTTTTGATAACAGATTTTTGAATGTTGAATTGTTCTCTTTTTTTAGAGATATATTTTGAAAACCACATTAAAATAGCTGCTGATAATAAGGTTACACCCAATAGGATAAAGAAAAAAGTATGGCTTATTTTTAAAGAACCTCCAATAAAAGCCATTGGAATACTCATTAAAACCAATGGAAATATCTTTTTCCAATTAAATAATTTATTTTTTACATATAAAAAAGTACCTCCTGAAACAACAACAATATTACATAATAATGCGATTGCTCTAATTTGAGTAAACGCTAATGAAGTTAGTGTTAAAATAGCCAAATAACTAGAACCTCCACCAAAACCTACAGAGGAATAAAGAATGGCAATTAAAAAAAAGAATAAAATTATTTCCCAATTTAATAGAACAACACCCAGAATATCTTGAAAAATATGCATAATTATATTTAAATAAAACTACTATTTAAACTTACTGCAAAGTAAAAATTGAAGTTATAAAAAACACAACCCTTTTTATTTATAAGGATTGTGTCTTTAATTTGTGACCCCGGCTGGATTCAAACCTGCATCCGCTGTAGCCGAAATCCAATGCGCTATTCAGTTGCGCCACGAGGCCAATTTATTAAGAAAGTAACATTTTTACA
>DGOU01000111.1:3884-14410 GCA_002390165.1 Lutibacter sp. UBA4458 | reverse complement strand
ATTTTTAAATTGTTAGATAATATTTACGAACCAACAGATGAAAAATTCATCTTAGAAAATTGTAATAATAACAATTTTGAAATTCAATTTTTAGCTTTAAAAATGTTGAAGTCTTTAAATGAGGAAAAATTCATAAAGATTTTGAATACTAAAAGAAATTTAAAACAACATCCTATTTTAAATTTTGTTCAAAACAATTAATATATGAATACAACTACCTTAAACGCAATTATACAAGTAATTCATTATTTATTTTTTAGCTATGCTTTTTTAGCTATTTTTTCATATATAGTTTTATCTATTATTTCTGCTTTTGAAACCGTTGATTATTTTAAAAAAAATAGTTTTGTAAACTATAAAAAAATACTTTCTTCCAATATTGCGCCTTCCATTTCAATTATTGCGCCTGCATACAATGAAAGTTTAAATATTGTTGAAAATGTTAGATCTTTATTGTCAAATCATTACGCCAATTACGATGTTATAATAGTAAATGATGGAAGTAAAGATAATAGCTTGGAATTGCTTATAAAGGCTTATGATTTGGTTAACATTAAATACCTAATCAATCCACAACTAAAAACGCAACCTCTTCGTAACGGAGTTTTTAAATCTACCAACCCAGCTTTTGAAAAGTTGATTGTTATTGATAAAGAAAACGGAGGAAAAGCAGACGCTTTAAACATGGGCTTAAATATTAGTAAAAGTAAATATGTAGCTTGTATTGATGTAGATTGTTTGTTGTTGGAAGATGCTTTGCAGAAAATGGTAAAACCTTTTTTGGAAGCAACCAATAAAAAAGTAGTTGCTACAGGTGGTGTTATAAGAATTGCAAATAATAGTATTATAAAAGACGGAAAATTAATTAAAGTTAATTTACCTAATAAACTAATTGAAAAAGCTCAAATATTAGAATATTTAAGATCGTTTTTACTAGGAAGAATGGCTTGGAGTCGTTTAAACGGTTTACTTGTTATATCTGGAGCATTTGGTATGTTCGATAAAAAAATAGCCATTGAAGTTGGAGGTTACGACACTTCCACCGTTGGTGAAGATATGGAAATAATTGTTAGGATGAGAAGGCAATTAGAGGAGAAAAATGCAAATTATAAAGTTGCATATATTCCTGATCCATTGTGTTGGACTGAAGCACCTGATAATTATAAAATATTTATATCTCAAAGAAATAGATGGACCAGAGGAACCATTGAGGTTTTAAGGAAACACCGAAAATTAGCTTTTAATCCTAAATATAGAAATTTAGGGTTATTAAGTTATCCGTATTGGTTAATTTTTGAGAGATTTGCACCTGTAATAGAAGTTATTGGTATTGTTTATTTTGGTATTTTAATTGCTTTAAGAGAAGTAAAATGGGATTACGCCTTAGCCTTTTTCATTTTAGCGTACTGCTTTACTATTTTATTATCCTTAGGAGCAATATATTCTGAAGAATTAACCTATCATCAATATAAAAAAAAGGGAACCGGATTTAAATTGATACTAATAAGTTTTTTAGAACCTTTTGTACTCCATCCGTTTATTTTGTATGCTGCGGTTAGAGGTAACCTAGACTATTTTTTTAATAAAAAGAAAAAATGGGGAGAAATGACTAGAAAAGGAATGGGTAATATTAACAAATAATATTATTAATTTATGAGTATGAAAATTAAATTTTCAGAATTGTTGTCTAAGTATTATTATCTGTTATTTACTGTATTAATAATAGTGTGGATTGGTAGTTTTACAGAATGGATTTTAACGGATTATAATGAAAGGTTTTTAAAGTTTAGTGTTCTTAGTTACAAATTTTTAAATGATTTTTGGGCTGTTGTAATTTTAGGAATTGTTTTACTTCCAATATTTTGGTTAGGAAGTATACTTTTTAAAAAACGAATTATTTCTGTTTTTCAAATAGTGTTTTTATTAATTTTACTAGTACAAGTATCTCTAATAAAATATAGTTTAACCACTCATATTAACCTTGGAGCCGATTTATTAGGATATTCATACAACGATATTTACATAACGGTAACCTCAACAGTTTCATTTTCTTTTTTAACTATTTTACCCTTTTTAATGCTTGTTGGTTTCTTCTATGGAATATACTGGTTACTAACAAAATGGATGTCAAATTCTCAGGTTTTAATTGTTACCATTTTATTAATTTTACTGTTTGGTAGTTTAAAACTAATATTGCCAAAGGCTTCTTACGAGTTGTTTCAGAATAAAACACAGTATTTAACTACCGATATTATTGATTTTCAAACTGAAAAGTACAAAACTAATGCAAATTTATATAGTAGAAATGATTATCCTTTATTAGAATCTAATTCTAAAATAAAAGATGTTCTAAAACCTTTTTTTAATAATTCAGAAACCAAGCCAAATATTGTTATTATTATAGTAGAAGGCTTAGGTGGAGAATTTATTGGAAATCATAACTATGCTGGTTTTACACCATATTTAGATTCGTTAATACCTAAATCTTTGTATTGGGAAAATTTTGTAAGTAATGCCGGAAGAACTTTTGGGGTTTTACCATCTTTAACGGCTTCTTTACCCTTTGGAGATAAAGGGTTTTTAGAAATTCCAGTAACACCTTCGCATATATCATTATTAAGTGTGTTAAAAGCTAATGGTTATACAACTTCATATTATTGTGGAGACCCATCAAGTTTTGATAGAAAAATTAATTTTTTAGAGTACAATCAAATAGATGATGTAATAGATGAAAGTAAATACGGCCCAGAATACAAAAAAACGGAAGCTAATGAAGGCGGATTTTCTTGGGGTTATCCTGATGAAGAAATATTTAAAAAAATGTTAGCTTCAATGCAACATAAAAAAATACCAAGGTTAGATATTGTTATGACGCTTTCTAATCATGAGCCATTTATATTTCCTAACAAACAAAAATTTGTTGAAAAAGTAGATAGTATTTTAAATTCAGAAAGGGATTTAAAAATAAGTAAAGAAAAAGTACTAGAATATAAAGATATTTTTGCAAGCTTATTATACACCGATGCTTCTATTAAAAAATTTATGGAAGAATATTCTAAAAGACCCGAATACCAAAATACTATTTTTATTATTACAGGTGATCATAGACTTATACCAATTACCCAAAAAGACAAACTATGTCGTTTTCATGTGCCTCTTTTTATTACAAGCCCATTGTTAAAAAAAACTGCAACATTTAAATCGGTCTCATCTCATTGGGATATTACACCAAGCTTGCTTTCCTATTTATTGAATAATTATAAAATGAATCCTTTAGATGAAGTTTCATGGATAAGTAAAGGATTAGATACAGCAAAACAATTTAGAAACATACATCAAATTGCATTTATGCGTTATAAAGGTAAGATTAATGATTTTATGTTTAAGGATTATTTGTATTCCGCAGGAAATTTATATAAAATCAATAATCATTTTGGAATCTTTAAAGTAAAAGAAGATAAACTTTTAGAAGCAATAAAAGATTCGTTAAATAAATTTAAAAACCTAAATGCCTATTTAACCAAACGAGATAAAATTTATCCAGATTCGTTAAATGTGTATAGAAAGCCAAATTTCATCTTTACGGAAAATGAAAAAGAAATTATTAAAAAGTTAACAAAAGATTTAGATTTTGATCAAATATTTTCTATTGCCAGAGAAACAGCATTTAAAAAAGACTATAAAACAGCACAATTATTGTGTAATTACCTTTTAAATGAATTACCAAATCATGCCGATGCACGAACTTTAAAGGGTAGAACTTTTGCTTGGAATGGGGAATACAAAAAAGCGGAAATTGAATTTTTAAATGTTTTAAAAAGAAATCCGTATTATTCTGATGGTTACTTAGCACTTTTAGATTTATATTGGTGGTCTGATCAAGATAAAAAAGCTATTGCTATTTATAATAAAGCATTAAAAAATAAAATTGAAAATCCGGATGTTAGTTTTAAAATGGCTAAAGCTTTTAAAAGAATGAAAAAAATGGAACAATCTAAAAACACCATAGATAGTTTATTATTAAAATATCCTGACAATAATAATTATAAATCATTTAAACAATCGTTGAAAAACTAATGTCAAAATCTATCCTAATTTTTTATATAACATTAATACTGTTCTCCATAAATGGAGTTGCTCAGCAAAAAGTATTTACTGGAAACCCAGATACCGCATTTAAAGTTGCCAGAGAGCTTGCCTTTAATAAACACAGAAAGCAGGCGCAAGATTCCTTGTTATTAATTTTAACAAAATACCCTAATTATAATGATATTAGAGCTTTTTTAGCCAGTACATATTCTTGGGATGGGAATTATAATAAAGCACGAAAAGAATTTATGAAGGTGCTTAATAACGATTCAAAAAGAAAAACTACATGGGTTGCAGCTATTAACAATGAATTATGGAGTGAGTCTCCTTTTAAAGCTTTGGAAATAACTTCTTTAGCTTTAAAAAATTTTCCAAATGATGAGGATATTTTATTACTAAAAGCAAAAGCCCAACAAAATGGTAAAAACCCTGAAGAAGCATTAACAACCATCAATAAAATTGTGAATTCCAATCCAAAAAACCAAAAGGCAGTTGCATATCAAAAAAGTTTAATGAACACATTGAGTTACAATACCGTTGGCTTAAAATCTTCAGTAGATTTATATTCAGATGTTTTTGACCCAATGCAATTACACACTATAAAATATAGTCGACAAACTAAGTACGGAAGTATAATTGCAAAAATGAATTTAAGTAGAAGATTTCAGGAAAATGGAGTGCAATTTGAAGTGGATTTGTATCCTAGAATAACCGAAGGTTTATATGCCTATGTAAATGCTGGTTTTGCAAACACCTTTTTATTTCCAGATTTTAGGTATGGAGCAGAATTGTACAAATCCTTACCTAAAAGTTTTGAAATTTCTGCTGGTTTTAGAGCCTTAAAATATAGTGAAACAACTACTATTTATACCGGTTCTATTGGTTGGTACACTGGTAATAGTTATTGGGCTTTTAGAACATATATAACACCAAACGATAATGGAAGTAGCAAATCAGGAACCTTAAATTATCGTAAATATAGAAGTGATGCAAATAATTATTTTAGCATTTCTTTAGGAATGGGATTCTCACCAGAAATTGACCGATTTAATTTTAATGGAAATGAAAATACTATTGTTAATCTAAACTCTCAAAAAATTGCAGCGGGTTATTATTTTTCCTCAAAAAACGATAAAAATTTATGGGGAACTACTTTTGGATTAACACATCAGGAAATTACTTTTGATATAGGAAATTATTTTTGGATTTATTCTTTATCCGCCTCTTGGGAAATTAAATTCAGGTAAAATAAATAGCGATCACAGATAGTTTCCTATATATTTAAAAGGATAAAATATGGGGTATTAAATGTATAATATTTCATAATTTGTCTGTTCGAACTCAGTCGAGAACTAAATCAAATATAAATAGGTTTCGACTGTGCTCAATCTGAAACTAACAAAGAGAATCACATTATTTGAAATAGGAAATTATCTACTAAACTTTAAAAATATATTAATAAAAATGGCAATTGAAATTGAACGAAAATTTTTAACTAAAGGTAATTTTAAAAAACACGCTGTTAAAAGTTATAACATTTCTCAAGGTTTTTTATCTACCGTTCCTGAACGTACGGTTAGAATAAGAATAAGAGATAATAAGGCATTTATTACTGTTAAAGGTATTGGAAATGAATCTGGACTAACCCGTTTTGAATGGGAAAAAGAAATTGAAATAGAAGAAGCAGAGAAGTTATTACAACTTTGCGAACCAACTGTAATAAAAAAAACGCGCTATATTGTTCCAGCAAATAATGATTTGTTTTTTGAGGTTGATGAATTTTTTGAAGATAATAAAGGATTAGTAATTGCTGAAATAGAATTACCTACTGAAAACACAAGTTTTAATAAGCCAGATTGGTTAGGTAACGAAGTAACAGGAAAAATTAAATATTATAACGCTATGCTTTCTAAAAAGCCATTTTTAAAATGGTAAATTAAGTGTATCTTGTAAAAAAAAGGTTTAAAAAAGAATATGTTAGAATTTGCAGGGATTGTTATATTAGGGATTATTGCTCAGTGGTTTGCTTGGAAATTTAAAATTCCAGCAATACTTCCATTAATTTTAATTGGTTTAGCCGTGGGCCCGTTTTCTACCTATTTTACCGAAAATGGAGCTAAACTTATTGAACCCGTTTGGAATGGAACAGAAGGATTATTTCCAGGAGAGCGACTTTTTAATTTTGTATCGCTTGCAATTAGTATCATTTTATTTGAAGGAGGATTAACCTTAAAAAAAGAAGAAATTATTAATGTTGGACCGTCTATAGTTAAATTAATAACTTTAGGTGCAGCCGTAACTTTTTTTGGAGGCGGTATTGCTGCACATTATATATTCCATTTAAGTTGGCAAGTGTCATTTTTATTTTCTGCTTTAATAATTGTAACCGGACCAACCGTAATTGCACCGATTTTACGCAATATTCCTCTTAAAAAAAATGTTTCAGCAGTTTTAAAATGGGAAGGAATTTTAATTGACCCAATTGGAGCTTTAGTTGCGGTACTAGTTTTTGAATTTATTGTAGTTGGTGAAGGATATAATTATACCAAAGATGCTTTAATTGAGTTCGGAAAAATTGTAATTATTGGCTTATCTATTGGGTTTACAGCAGCTTATGCGTTGTATTATTCCATAAAACATAAATTTATTCCTCATTATTTATTAAATGTAGTAACCTTAGCTTGGGTGTTGGCAGTTTTTGTGTTGTCTGATTTATTTGCTCATGAATCTGGTCTTTTAGCCGTAGTGGTTATGGGAATGGTTTTAGGCAATATGAAAGTAAAAGAACTAAAAGATATATTATATTTTAAAGAATCATTAAGTGTTTTATTAATTTCAATACTGTTTATTTTATTGGCGGCAAATATTAATATTAAAGATTTGTTGATGTTATATAATTGGAAAACACTAGCTCTATTTGGAATTGTAATTTTAGTTTTAAGACCAATTTCTGTTTTTTTAAGCACTTCTCATTCCGAGTTAAAACTTAATGAAAAGCTATTTATTAGTTGGGTTGGTCCAAGAGGAATTGTTGCAGCTGGTATTGCTTCTTTATTTGGATTAAGGTTAGTTATGACAGGCGAGCCTGGTGCTGAACTAATTACGCCACTAGTTTTTATGATAGTTTTAGGTACTGTTTTATTAAATGCTACCACTGCACGTGTTGTTTCTAAAATTACTAAAGTGTATTTAGATTCTTCCGATGGAATTTTAATGGTTGGAGCATCCAATTTTGCACGTTTAATTGCAACATATCTTATCAAAAATAATAGAAGAGTTGTTTTGGTAGATAGTAATGTAAGCAATATTGAAAAAGCTAAACTTCTTGGGATAGAAGCTTTTGAAGGCGATGTGTATTCTGATGAATTGATTGAAAATGTTGAATTAAATGATATTGGATTTTTATTGGCTTTAACAGGAAGCCCAACAATTAATTCATTCGTTATTGATAAATACGAATCAAGTTTGGGAGAACAAGGAACTTTTCGTTTAATTTCTTCTGAAGAAATGATGCAAGATAATTTAAAACCAAAAAGTGGGCTTTTTTGTGAAACAGATGATTTTATTAATTTGAGTGAAGTTGTTCGTGATTTTCCTTTTATGAACGAAGTAACTATTACTTCTGAAGAACACTTCAAAAAATTATTAAAGCAATTAAAACAAGAAAAAATTTCAATTCCACTACTTTTAAAAGATAATCAAAATGGAATACATTTAATTCCTTCATTAACTAATTCCTTTAAAGTTGAAAAAGGAAATGAACTAGTTTACTTAGGGAAAAAAATAATCTAATTTCCCTAAATTTAATATAAAGACTGCTAACCTGAGTTAGATGTAAGGTTGACGTACTGTTTCGTATTTGTGACTAAAATGAAGCAATCTCTTGACACAATTCAATTAAAACGCCATTAGTAGTTTTTGGATGTAAAAAAACAACAAGTTTATTGTCGGCTCCTTTTTTTGGTATTTCATTAAGTATAGTAAATCCTTCTTTTTTTAATCGTTTAACCTCAATTAAAATATCATCTACTGCAAAAGCAATATGATGCACTCCTTCTCCCTTTTTTTCTAAAAATTTTGCAATTGGACTATCTTTATTGGTAGCTTCTAACAATTCAATTTTATTGTTTCCTATTTTAAAAAATGAAGTTTTAACACCTTCGCTTTCAACTGCTTCTATTTTATAATGTTTTTCTCCAAAAATACTTGAAAAAATTTCATTAGATTTTTCTAAATCCTTAACCGCAATACCTATATGTTCAATTTTATTCATCCTTGTAAAATTTGTATTTCAAAAATACTGAAAAAAACCGGTAACTATTTTATCCTATTTAAAAACAACTTTTATGTTTATTTAATCGTTATTTTTGCAGCATGGAAACAAACAGACAAAAAAAAATAGCAGGCGTTTTACAAAAAGATTTAGCCGATGTATTGCAACGTGCTGCCCATGACGGCATGAAGGGAGTAATAATATCTGTAACTAAAGTACACGTAACTTCCGATTTATCGCAAGCTAAAGTGTATTTAAGTGTTTTCCCACAAATAAAACGTGACATTATTTTAAAAGGAGTTCAAGAAAATTCTTCCACTATTAGATACGAAATGGCCAAACGAACCCGAAATCAATTAAGAAGAATGCCCGAGTTATCTTTTTTTATAGATGATAGTTTAGATTATATTGAAGATATTGATAAGGCTTTAAAAGGCGAAAAAGGCAATCCTATTAAAAATCCAGACTTGCTATCTAAGCGTCAAAAAAAATAATTTGAACTTTTCTTTGTACATAGCAAAGCGCTACTTGTTTTCAAAAAGTAGTAATAATACTATTAACATTATTACTCTAATTGCCGGTATTGGAGTAATTGTTGGAAGTTTAGCTTTGTTTATTGTACTTTCTGGTTTTTCTGGGCTTAGAACTTTTAGTGTTGGATTTTTAAACACTTCTGATCCTGACCTAAAAATAACTGCGGTTAAAGGAAAATCTTTTGTTTTAAACAATACTATAAAATCGGTTTTAGAGCAAGAAAATGGCGTTTTAAATTATTCTAAAGTAATTGAAGAACGTGCTTTTTTTGAATACAATAAAAAAACACATATTGCTTATATAAAAGGTGTTGACTCTAATTATATTAACGTAAATAGTATGGATACTACCATTTATATTGGCACTTGGCTCGATAAAAATATTCCTTATGGCTCGGTAATTGGAAATGGTATTTCAAACATTTTATCCGTAGGTGTTTTCGATTTTATTGAACCGCTTACTATTTATGTTCCTAAACCTGGAAAAGGATATATTATGAATCCTAAAAATGCTTTTTCCAAAATAAATACGCAACCAATAGGTATATTTGCCTTAACAGATGATTTGGATAAAAAATTTACGTTTGTTCAACTAAATGTAGCACAACAATTATTGAATTATAAAGAAAACCAGATTTCTGCAATTGAGTTAAAAGTAGATAATCCAAACTCTTTAGAGGATGTTCAAAATTCCTTAAGTAAAAAACTTGGAAATAAATTTACTATTAAAAATCGCAAACAATTAAATGCTGTTTTTTACAAAATGTTAAACACAGAAAATCTCACTTCTTATTTAATATTTACTCTTATTTTAATAATTGCACTTTTTAATGTTATTGGTGCAGTAATTATGATGATTTTAGAGAAAAAAGACAATTTAAAAACGCTTTATAATTTAGGTGCAAACATTAAACAAATAAAAAAAGTGTTTGTTTTACAAGGTTTTTTACTAACCTTTTTTGGAATGTTAATTGGCGTTGGTACAGGAATATTATTAGTATTGTTACAAAAAAAATATCATTTATTTATGATAACTAAACACCTTTCTTATCCAGTAGAGTTAACTTTTTTTAATGTTTTTACAGTTATGGCAACTATTTTAATTTTAGGATATTTGGCGTCTAAAATTGCAAGTAGTAGAATTTCAAAAAAATTAGTTGAAGCTTAATTTTTATTCTGGTTTTTTAAACACAAACAATTTATTTTCTTTATCACTAACTACATATAATTGCTGATTATAAACTGCAATTCCTTCTGGTTTTTTAACCGGAATCTTATATTTCTCTAGAACTTCTCCTAAATAATTTACTTTAAAAATAGCTTTTGATTCATCGCTAACCACCCAAAAACAATTTTCAATTTCATCAAAACAAATTCCGGAAACATCGCCACTAAAATTTAGTTTATAAATTTTTATAATTTCTTTATTCTTAGAAAGCTGAATTAATTCTCTAGGTTTCTTTTCATTTAATAAATAAAAGCGCCCAGTTGTAGGATGAAAACATACACCTTCAAGTCCGCTGTTTTTAAAATTTTGTTCTCCTTTAATTTTAATTTCAGAAAGCACATTACCAAAAATATCTAATTGAATTAACTTTCTTTTGGCTTCACTAACAATCCAAATATTTGCC
>DGOU01000111.1:0-3681 GCA_002390165.1 Lutibacter sp. UBA4458 | reverse complement strand
ATAATACAAAAAACTAAATAAAGTGCTTTTTTCAAACTTCGGTTTTAAGCAAATTTTTGAAGTACTTCATCAAAAACATCGTAAACCGCCTGTGCAGAATCTGAAGTAACCATTTTTAAACGATATTCTTTAAAATGCGGAATTCCTCTAAAATAATTACTGTAATGTCGTCTGGTTTCCATTACGCCAACAATTTCATTTTCTTTCCAATCAATTTCCATTTGCAAGTGCCTTTTTGCCATGGCAACACGTTCTGCAATAGTTATTTCTGGTAAATGCTCACCTGTTTTAAAAAAATGTTTTACTTGCTTAAAAAACCATGGATTTCCAATACTTGCTCTTCCAATCATAGCGCCGTCAAGTCCATATTCATCGCGCATTTCCATAGCGCGTTCCGGAGTATTAACATCGCCGTTTCCAAAAACAGGAATATGCATTCTTTGATTGTTTTTAACCTCTGCAATAAAACGCCAATCTGCTTCTCCTTTATACATTTGAGCTCTGGTTCTGCCATGAATTGATATAGCTTTACAACCCACATCTTGCAAACGTTCTGCAACTTCAACAATTTTTATGGAATCCACATCCCATCCCAACCTGGTTTTTACAGTAATTGGCAAATTGGTTTGTTTTACCATGGCATCGGTTAGCTTTACCATTAAATCGATATCTTTTAAAATACCGGCTCCTGCGCCTTTACTTACAACTTTTTTAACCGGACAACCAAAATTAATATCGATAATATCTGGTTTAGATTGCTCCACAATTTCTACGGTTTTAATCATGGAATCTAAATTTGCACCAAAAATTTGTATGCCAACCGGACGTTCTTTTTCATAAATATCTAGTTTTTTTCTACTTTTTGCAGCATCACGTATTAACCCTTCCGAAGAAATAAACTCTGTATATACCAAATCTGCTCCTTGCTCTTTACACAACGCTCTAAATGGCGGATCACTTACATCTTCCATAGGTGCTAATAAAAGCGGAAAATCGGGTAATTCTATGTTTCCAATTTTAATCAATACATTAATTTTAGTGTGCAAAATTAAGGATTTATTTTTATTTGGGCGTTTCCTTTCAGGTCGGGCTTTCCGCTATATCTTTTTTTTATTTCACTTTGTTACATTGCAAAAAAGGATATCACTACTATCCCTAACGCAAAAGCCATTTCACTAATTAAATAAAAGGTTAAATAGATGATTTTCGTAAAATCAACTTTCACCCTTTGTAGCTTCAAATTAAATTGTATTTTTAGCCTGTAATAAATATCTTTTATGAAATATTCTTTTTTAATTCTACTAATATCATTAGCATTTACAGGTTGCAAAAAAACAGACAACAAAAACTCTTCCGATGCTAAATCTGGCGCAACGGTTTTAGCTAACGTTATCCATTATCCACAAGAAAAACATTTAAAAAATATTAAGCAGCTAACTTTTGGTGGGGACAATGCAGAAGCTTATTGGAGTTTTGATAATACCAAATTGGTTTTTCAATCTAATAACAAAAAATGGGGATTAAATTGTGATCAAATTTTTACTATGGATGCCTCAAAACCATTAGATAGTACAGAAATTCCTCAACAAATTAGTACTGGTTTTGGAAGAACAACTTGCAGCTATTTTTTACCTGGAGATTCCACAATAATTTACGCTTCTACACATTTAGCAAATAAAGATTGCCCACCAGTTCCTAAAAAAGAAGATTATGGCAACAAATATATTTGGCCCGTTTATAAAGGATATGATATTTTTATAGCAGACACCAACGGAAAACAATTAAAACAACTAACTTTTAAAGATGGTTATGATGCTGAACCAACAGTTTCCCCAAAAGGTGATAAAATAGTTTTTACCTCTACAAGAACTGGAGATTTAGAATTATTTACTATGAATATTGATGGTAGTAATGTGAAACAAGTTACTCATGAATTAGGGTACGATGGTGGCGCATTCTTTTCTCCTGATGGAACCAAATTACTTTTTCGGTCTTCTCGTCCAAAAACAGAAATTGAAATTAAAGAATATAAAAAGTTACTAGCTCAAGGGCTTGTACAACCAACCAATATGGAATTATACATTTGTAATGTAGATGGTTCTAATTTAAAAAAAATTACAAATTTAGGAAATGCAAATTGGGCCCCATTTTTTCATCCTTCAGGTAAAAAAATTATTTTTTCATCTAATCATAAAACCAATCATAGTTTTAATTTATTTATGATTAATGTTGACGGAACTGGCTTAGAACAAATTACTTACGACGCTGTTTTTGATGCATTCCCTATGTTTTCACCTGATGGTAAAAAACTAGTATTCTCTTCAAATAGAAATAATTACGGAACTCATGATACCAATTTATTTGTTGCAGATTGGGTAGAATAATTTATTAATTATGGCAAAAACATATAATTGGGCAATTTTAGGCTGTGGGCATATTGCAGAAAAATTTGCTTTAGAGCTTAAGGAACTACCAAACGCAAATTTATATGCTGCAGCTTCCAGAAAATTAAATAATGCAAAGCATTTTGCCTCTAAATTCAACTTTAAAAAAGCATATGGTTCTTATGCTGAAATGGTTAACGACCCAAATGTTGACGTGGTTTATATTGCAACACCGCATGCTTTTCATTTAGAGCATACCTTATTTTGTTTACAACATAAAAAAGCAGTGTTATGTGAAAAAGCATTTGCCATAAATTCAAATGAAGTAAAACAAATGATTGCTTCATCCAAAGAAAATAACACCTTTTTAATGGAGGCTTTTTGGGTAATTTTTAGACCAAAACTTAAAAAAGTAATAGAATTAATAAAAACTGAAAATTTAGGAAAGCTCAATTTTGTAAAATCCGACTTTCATTTTAATTCCGAATACCATCCAAAAAATCGACTTTATAATATAGAACTGGGTGGCGGTTCGTTACTTGATATTGGTATTTATCCTGTTTTTACTGCGATGACATTATTAGGCATACCCAACAAAATAAAAGCAATTCCACATTTTAGTCCAACTGGTTCAGAAGAAAGCATTTCTATGCTGTTCAATTATAAAAATGGTGCAACTGCTGTTTTAACCTCTAGTTTTAATTCCTATAATAAAAACGAATCTGAATTGTGTTTTGAAAACGGCATTATAAAATATGAACGATTTTCAGAAAACCCAATTTCAGTATTTAAAAATGGAGAAAGAAAAGAAATCACTTTTGAGTCCAATAAAAATTTAGGATATAAATACGAAGCAATTCACGTTATGGATTGTTTAGACAAAAACATCATTGAAAGCCCTATTTTAACTAATATGGTTAGTTTAAATTTAATGGGGATTTTAGATGACGTTAGAAAAAAAGCAAATATTGTTTACCCAAAACATGACCTTAATTAATTTTCATTTTCAGAACAAATAATTAATTACCTTTGCGCACATAAAGAAGCTCGGAAAACGAAGTATGAAACACATTAGGAATTTTTGCATTATTGCACATATAGATCACGGAAAAAGTACACTTGCGGATAGGTTATTAGATTTTACAGGTTCAGTAACGGATAGAGAAAAACAAAACCAATTATTAGATAATATGGATTTGGAGCGTGAACGTGGCATTACCATTAAAAGTCACGCCATTCAAATGGATTATGTTTTTGAAGGAGAACCGTACGTTTTAAATTTAATTGACACTCCTGG
>DGOU01000253.1:10453-10978 GCA_002390165.1 Lutibacter sp. UBA4458 | reverse complement strand
ATTAGCTCGTAGTTTTAATTCTTTCTCAAAATATTGTACTTTTTCAGGATATTTTTTCTCTAAAAAATTACCAGTATCCCAAATTCCATTATTATTATCATCAAAAATTGCTTTTACAATATAGGTTTTGGGAGGTAAGTTTTTAAAATTTAAAGTTTCATTTTTGGCTATATGTTTTATTGCAACTATTACATCTTTATCATTTAGTAATTGAATAATTATAGGAGAATTAACATTATTAACAGTTAAATATATATTTCCGTAACTATCTATATTTTTTGTAGCAAATTTATATTTTAAAGTATCATTTGTTTCTTCAAAAATATCTTTAATTGCATTAGGAAAAAGATTAATTTCATATTTTTTGTTGAATTTTTTCTCAAAACTTAGGTAAAGCTTGGTTTTGCTTTTATCTAGAATTGGGTTGTATTTTACAGGTAAAGAATCCATTTGAAGTTTTATTTTTGAGGTGTCAATGGATACCATTGGTATGTTGCTTTTTATTGCAAAAGTATCTCGTAAATC
>DGOU01000253.1:6575-10284 GCA_002390165.1 Lutibacter sp. UBA4458 | reverse complement strand
TAGTTCTACACTTAATTTTTTTGGATTTCCTTCATAACCAAAAAGAAGGTGACCTTTAGTTACTTCTTTGGGTTTTATCATTTTAAATGGAAGCACTTCTTTAAACAATGGAATTTCAAAAGTAGTATCTGTTGGAATAGTGATAATTTTTTTATAAAACCCAAATTTATCTTGTTTAGGATGGTAGATATAATTTTTAGAAGGCTGTTTTATTGCCGCTAGCAGGTATTTACCAGCTTTTATATTTTCAATTTCAAAATTGGCAGTGGTGTCAATAGTACTTGTAACGTAAGTTGGCTTTTGTTTATAAACTAGAGAATCGCTAAATTTTTCGTTTACCTCATATAAAACTACAGAAATATCTTCTTCTGTTTTTTGATTAAAAGCATCGTAAACTTTCCCTGAAACTGTTAGCGAATCTAAATAGGTTCCTGTAGAAATAACATACTTAAAGCGTTCTAATTTATTATTTTCATTATTATCCACTACACTATTACCAAAATTAAAAGTATAGGTAGTATTTGGTTGTAATGTATCCAAGATTTTTAGACTTATAAATTTACTTGCAGTACCAACAGGTGTAATTATAGGAGTATTTTTTAATGGTGGAGAAATAACTAATTGTTTATTTACATCTTTCAGTTTTATATATTCATCAAATGAAATTTTTATCTTTTTTGCCTTAAAATTAATACTTTTATTTGCTGGTATTGCTTTTACTAATAACGGAGGAATACTGTCTTTTTTACCTCCTGTTGGTCTTCCTCTTTTAGCGCAATTGGTAAAAGTAAGTCCAAATAAAGCAATTAAAATTATAGAAAAAATTTTTAATTTCATGGAAGATTTTATTTAATGCAAAATAACAATTAATTTACTTAATCTAATAAAAAAATTAAAAGTTACTTTTTCTATTTAGTGTAAGCCATGCAGGCAATGCTTATTTTAATTCCGGTTGATTTTTTAAAAGCGTTACAACAAGCCTCAAGTGTAGCGCCTGTGGTAATTACATCATCAATAAGTAATATATGCTTGTTTTTGGTTTTACTGGGGTCTGGCACATAAAATAGCTCTTGAACATTTTTCCATCTATCTAGTCTTATTTTTTTAGTTTGAGTTTTAGTATAAGAAACTCGTATTAATATATTCTCTTTAAATGGTATATTCAATTTTTCCGATAAACTTTTTCCAAATGTGGTTACTTGGTTATAACCGCGTTTTATTAATTTATTTTTATGTAATGGAACCGGTATTATATAATCTATATTTTGAAATCGATTACTTTCAAGTATTTCTTCCCCAAGCCAATTACCAATAAAAGTACCTACTTGTTGTTGGTTTTTATATTTTAAGTTATGAATTATTTTTTGAATGGTTCCTTGTTTATAAAAATAAAATAAGGCAGTTCCGTTTATTATAGGATACCTTCCATAGAATGATTTTTCAACTAAATTGTTAGGCTCAATGCTAAAATTAGTTAAAGGTAAATCGTGCCGGCAGGTTACACAAATAACTTGTTCGTTTGGAGATAATGTATCGTTACAAGACAAACAAACTTTAGGAAAGAAAATATTAAAAACATTTTCAAAAAAACTCATAGCAAAACTTTTTTTAAAAATACAATTTTTTAAGAACTGTTAAAATCTTTTAAAAAATGTTTAATGATATATTTTTTTGTAATTTTATAAAACTCCAGACAAAACTTCAAAAAATAAATATAAAAGTATAATTTATATTGATTATTTGCGTTAGTAAATAATAATCAAAAGTATTTATAATGGAAGACAAAAAAAACAATAACAAACTAATTATCATAATCTTGGCTATTTTGCTAGTAGGAATTGTAGCATATACTTTCTATAACAATAATGAGCATAAAAAGCTAACTACCGAAATTGAAGGGGAAAAGATGGACATTGAACAAAATTTAGATAGTATGATTGTAAAATACGAAGATGCTATTTCTCAAAAAACAGCTATGTCTAATGAACTTTCTATAGAACGAGATAGAATTATAGGCCTACGAGATTCTTTAAAAAATGTTAAAGCAACAGATTACCGTTTAATAAGAAAATATAGAAGAGAAATTGCCAATTTGCAAAAAACCAATCAACGATTATTCTATTTAAATGATTCATTAACAGGAATGAATTCTTTATTACAAACAAATTTAGATAGTGCTAATGTTAAAATTTCTACGCAACTAGCTATGAATGATACGTTATCTTTACAAAATCTAAATTTATCAGAAAAAGTAGCAATTGCATCTGTTTTAAAAGTTAAAACTGCTAAAATTTTAGCAATGAGAACTCGCAATAATGGAAAATTAGTAGAAACTTCTAGATCAAGAAATACAGATGCATTTAGAATTAATTTTACTATAGATAAAAATGAAATTACCGATCAAGGAGAAAGAGAAGTTTATATTCAAATAATAAATTCTAAAGGAAAAACTATTGCTCCTAAAGGTTCCGTAATGTTAGCCGATGAAACCACAACTATTGATTATAGTGATAAAACTATTGTAAATTATTTAAATGAAGCAGTAGATGTTATTTCTTTAGTTGAAGTAGATAGAGCCAAAATAAACCGTGGAGCTTATATGGTAAATATTTTTATAAATAATAAATTTGCTGGGGAAACCAAAATTGTATTAAAGTAAAAAAGGTAACTCCAATTATATTTAATGTGGTGGAAATAGTTTAGGCTATTTCCACTTTTTTATTTTGTAGATATAAAACCTTTACTACTTTTGCATCATGGCAAAACAAGAAGATCAATTTAAAAAAGTAGTTTCACATGCAAAAGAATACGGATTTGTATTTCAATCTAGTGAAATTTATGACGGACTAGGAGCTGTTTATGATTATGCGCAAAACGGTGTAGAATTAAAGAAAAACATTAGAGAATACTGGTGGAAAGCCATGGTTCAAATGAACGAAAATATTGTAGGCATTGATTCTGCCATATTTATGCATCCAACCATTTGGAAAGCTTCTGGTCATGTTGATGCATTTAACGACCCATTAATTGATAATAAAGATTCTAAAAAACGCTATAGAGCAGATGTTTTAATTGAAGATTATGTAGCAAAATTAGATGCAAAAATTGAAAAAGAAGTAAAAAAAGCTGCTAAACGTTTTGGCGATGCCTTTAATAAAGAAGAATTTATTTCTACTAATCCAAGGGTTATAGGTTATAAAGAAAAAGGAGAAGCCATATTAAAACGAATGGGGCAATCTTTAGAAAAAGAAGATTTAGCCGATGTAAAAGCACTAATTGAAGAATTAGAAATTGGTTGTCCAGTTTCTGGCTCAAAAAATTGGACCGATGTTAAGCAATTTAACTTAATGTTTGGAACTAAATTAGGAGCTTCTGCAGATTCTGCTATGGATTTATATTTACGCCCAGAAACGGCGCAAGGTATATTTGTAAACTTTTTAAATGTGCAAAAAACGGGAAGAATGAAAATTCCTTTTGGAATTGCGCAAACGGGTAAAGCATTTAGAAATGAAATAGTTGCGCGTCAGTTTATATTTAGAATGCGTGAATTTGAACAAATGGAAATGCAATTTTTTGTAAAACCAGGCACTCAAAAAGAATGGTATGAAAAATGGAAAGAAACTCGCTTAAAATGGCATTTATCTTTAGGAATGGGTGAAGACAATTATCGTTTTCATGATCACGATAAATTAGCTCATTATGCAGATGC
>DGOU01000253.1:2333-6519 GCA_002390165.1 Lutibacter sp. UBA4458 | reverse complement strand
CATTACACACCATATGTTGTAGAAACTTCAATTGGTTTAGATCGTATGTTTTTAGCTGTATTTTCTAACGCTTTACAAGAAGAAGAACTAGAAAATGGCACTACCAGAACTGTTTTAAAATTACCTGCAGTTTTAGCTCCTGTAAAAGCAACTGTTTTACCTTTAGTTAAAAAGGATGGTTTACCTGAAATTGCAAAAAAAATAGTAAGCGATTTAAAATGGAATTTTAATGTTGCTTATGATGAAAAAGATGCTGTTGGACGAAGATATAGAAGGCAAGATGCTGCTGGAACACCTTTTTGTATAACGGTTGACCATGATACTTTAAAGGATAATACCGTTACTATTCGTTATAGAGATTCTATGGAACAAAAGCGTGTGAAAATTGAAGAATTACAAAGTATCATTAAAGAGGAAGTTTCTTATAAAAAATGGTTAATGAAAATGTAGTTTGCGTTTATACATTTATAAAAAAACTGTCTAAAAAGTATTGAAAACCGTCTTTCTAAACTTGATTTAGGTTGACGAAAATTTCACTTTTTAGACAGTTTTTTATATATTTTAAATAGTGTTATTATTGAAATCTATAACCAATGGAAACGCCACCTCTACCAACTACTTCATCTTCATTATTACCTAATAAATCTCTACCTATACCTAAATAAATTTCAGCAACAAAGCCTCTTTTACTAACCCATTTTCCACCAGCTGAAATACCAACTGCAAAATCTGTGTATTTGCCTGAATTATCATTGCCATTATAATAAGTATCCGTATTTGGATCATAGTAATCATAATAGTTATAATCTTTTGCAGTATGTAGCATTGTAAAAGCTTCCACAAAAAAACCTTGAGCATATTTACTTGAAAAGAAATGTCTGTAATACGGTGTAATAGAAAAAGTTCTATATTCATCTAAACTAGTAGCATCGGAATTGTTATCTAGATTAAAAAGCAGATTTACACCAAATGTTGATTCCTCATTAAGAATTCTTTCATAGCCAATATCAAAAAATTTAAAACCTATTAAATTGGACATGTTAATTTTTAATTCATTGTTACTCATTTCATTTTCTTGAGCAAAAAGCGATAAACTACCAATAAATAATATTGCTAAAAGGGTGATTTTTTTCATAATTGAATTTTTAAATTAGATTGTAAAAATAGAAACAAAAATTAAACCAAAGTATAAAAAATTAAAAAATAGCTTTTAATTGAAAGGTTCCTGTGTGAATTGTTCTTGATGTTTCACTTTTTCTTCCTAAATAATTGAAATTTAAGTATAAAAACGAATTTATTTTACGGTGAAATAAAAAGCTCCAAGTATAATTTTTACCAGCTTGTAAACCTTCTAACATTTGATACCCAACTGGTGAATTACTATTTCCAATAAATTTATTGTTAAACAAATTCAATGTTATTTTTAAAGAATTTTTTAAATTATTTACATTGTTAAACTCTAATCCAAATTTATGCAATTTCAATTCTTCAAAATCTTGAATTAAATTTTCTTTATTTTTAAATTCATAAAACACAGTTAAATAAGTATTCTTATTGTAGTAATAGGATAATTTAGGAGTTATGGTATAATTTTTTAATTCAAAATTTCTATTAGTGTAATTTAATGAATTTGTTTTGTTTTTACTTTTATTTCCATTCAAATAAAACAACCAAAATTTACCTATTTTATGTTCAAAAGTAACTTGTTGCATTTGTAAATTATTGGTTAAATTATCAATGGTAGTGGTGCTTACATTCTTAGATTTTTGATAATTATAACTGGTTGTAAAATGCTTTTTCCCTTTATTAAAAAATAGGGTGTTGGTAAAATGATAATTTAAGGCTAATACGTTCGAATTATTAATGTCAAACGGGTTTAAATTAAATTTTTTAGGCTGTTTTAGTTGTTTATTATCCACTAAAATATACGTTTGATTATTAAAGTGCGAAAGTGTTTTTTTAATTCCTTTTTTGTTGCTCCATTGTTGCGCATTTATACCAATAGTTTGGCTAAATTTATTTTGATGTGTAGCAATATAATTTATGGTTGGTAAAATTATTCGTAAATATTCTGCTTGATCAGGAAATTGTGCAATTTCAAATTCGTTTAATTCTTTAACGCCATTATTGTTGTAATCAATCCAAGTGTAATATCCTTGTCCAGGTTCTGTTTTTAAATAGTTAAAATCCTGCTGGGGTAACGTTCCTGAAAGGGTTTGATAAACCGTGCTAAAATTTAAAAATTGATGGAATAATTGTTGTTGGTAAATCCATTTAGAATTCAAAGATTCTTCATCTTTAAAATTGGTGTTTTTTACAGTTCTATAATTTATAAAAGTAGATAAATTAGCAGTTTTCGATTTAATTAAATTAGAATTTAAATAATACGTTTTCGATTTATTAACTCTCATAAATTTATTATTCTGAATACTATCGGTAGTTCTGAATTTCATTCCAATTTTAGTAAAGGTTTTAGTAGAATCGCCAATACCAAAATAACCTTCATATTCCTTAAATTTATGACTAAGGTTTTCTTTTTGTTGGGTTAAAACAGACGTTTGATTATTGTTTTCTCCAATAAATCTAGTGCCAATCCAGCCTTTTTTTAAGTTGTAATTTGCGGTAATGTAAAATCGAGAAAAAGTCCCTTTTTTAATTTCAGAGATATTATCTAAAACGCTTCCATCAAAATTAATAGTTAAATTATTTTGACTAATATTTCCAAATAAATGATGCTTATTTCCTGTAAAACCATTACCTAAAGTTAAATTTTCATAAGCGTAATTTATAGCGCTATTTTTTCTATTAAAAAAAGCTAATTCCGTAGTAATTAATTGCTGATTTCCTGTTAAAGTAGTAATATTCCAATCTCTGTTAAATTCAATATTTTGAACTCGTTCTACACTTTTAAAATTAGCATTAATATAATCTAAACTTAACTTGCTATTTAACTCCCATTTTTTAGAAAATATAATTTGTTTCCAATTAAATTGTGTTGCAAATCCGTTATTATTTTCATCATCTATATTTGAAAATAAATTAGCATCATTTACACTAAAAGCAGTTTCTGTATTTATAAAAGTTTTTTTAGAAGGTTGGTAATTGGCTTTAAAAATAGCAACTTGTAATTTATTTGGAGCGGTAAGTGGTATAATTGGATTGTAATCTCCTAAATTACCCCCAACATATTCAAACACCTTTCCTATTGCAATTACTTCTTTTAAGTTATAACTTCCCAAATTAGCGCCGACAAAAGAAAAAGAAACATGGTATAAAACATCATTTTTATTGGTAGAATATTCAAAAATTTCAGAAGTTCCTAAAAGTGATTTTTTATATAAAATTTTATTTTCAGAATACGTATCTTCATACGCAGAAGGACTTACCATTTTAGTTATGTTATTTCCAGCATTTGCTAATACTTGTTTTTGAGCATCGGTTAAATCTTGTTCTAAAGGTTGATTTTTAGCATCATTTTCATTATAAAAATAACCACTTACAGCTAGTTTTTTACTTTTATAATGAATGTTGTTATAGGTAATAAACCGAGTAAAAACACTATCATTAAATTGAAATTCTGCCGATATTCTCATATTAGCAGTAATAGGAAAAGTGGTATTAAAAGTCAGCTCTGCGTTATTATAATCTATGGTATAATCGTTATTTACGCCACGTTTTAAAAGTTGTCCGTTAACATAAATTTTTTCCGTTCCCGATAAAATTAAAATATAAGAATTGTTGTTTAAATCATTTAATTTATATGGACCTTGATTGCCTTCAAGTCCAACAAATTGCACTTTTTTATATTTACCTCTAACTACAGCTCCTGAAGTTTCTACATTTATTACCGATTTTTTATTTTTAATAATTGCATTAACGGCTAAACCAGATACTTTTTTGTTAAAATTTAGATATTTAGTTTCGTTGTTATTTAAATAAATATCTCCAGCAGTAATTTTCCAGTTTTTACTAAATAATTCTATAAAAACCCGGTCAAATTCATTTAATTTATAGGTGTTTCCGTTTTCCTGAATTGGAATATTTGTGTCTATAATAGCACCTTTTAAAGTTACATTATTCGAGATTTTTCCAGCAATTTGCAAATCTAAACTTGAGTTTACAACACCATTTTGGTTATTACCAATGGTTAATCCTCTAGTAATATTTCCCACAGCATTTAAACCTT
>DGOU01000253.1:0-2266 GCA_002390165.1 Lutibacter sp. UBA4458 | reverse complement strand
CTGATATTTTTTAGTAAGAAATTTTGGATAAGGTTTGTATTGAATATTTATGGAATCGGTCTTATTTATAGCTTTATCTTTAAATATTAGCTGTGCTTTTGAAAAATCAATATTATATTTTAAAGGATTTATTAAGGAATCGTTTTGAAAAACTTTAAAACCGAAAGCGCTTATACTAACCGAATCAATTTTTATGGTATCGCTTTTAATTTTGAAGGATTTTATAAGTAATTGATTCTTTGAAATTTGGGCATTCAAAGCAAACATCGATAATAAAAACACTAAAAAAAAACCTTTTTTCATTGGTAAATTAACGATTTAAAACTCTTTTTAGTTTAAAATAGAGTTTGTTGTTTTACTGGGTTTTCATGAGCTAACAACCATTTTTTACGCCATAAGCCACCCGCATAACCAGTTAAAGAACCATCACTTCCAATAATTCTATGACAAGGAATTATAATCCAAATAGGATTTTTACCATTGGCTGCTGCTACTGCTCTTATCGCTTTTACATTGCCAAGTTTTTTAGATTGTTCTAAATACGTTCGGGTTTTTCCATAAGGCACTTTTAGTAATTCGTCCCAAACTTGTTTTTGAAAATCGGTTCCTTGTGGGTTTAATTTTAAATTGAAATCGGTTCTTTCTCCATTAAAATATTCCTTTAATTGTTGCACACAATCTTGTAAATTATTAGGAATTACTTTTGAAGTTTCTAAATTATCATCAATTACTGTAACCGAAGAAATTCCTTTGCTGTTTCCGGCAATTTTAGCAGTTCCAATAGGAGTTTTATAATATGCTATTTGATTAGATTCCAAAGATGTCTTTTGAGTTTTTAGTGGTTATTGCTGCAATTTCTTGTGGAAGCAAGTTATAAATATCTACTAATTTATCTAAAACTTTAGTAATATAACTACTTTCGTTTCTTTTTCCTCTAAAAGGCGTTGGTGCTAAATACGGAGCATCGGTTTCTAAAACAATATGTTCTAAAGGAATTTCATTTAAAAACTTATCTATTTTTCCATTTTTAAAAGTAACCACACCACCAATTCCTAATTTCATATTATAGGAAATTGCTTTTTTTGCCTGCTCTAAAGTTCCGGTAAAACAATGAAAAATTCCGAATAAATTTTCGCCCTTTTCTTCTTCTAAAATTTCAAAAATTTCATTAAAAGCTTCTCTACAATGAATAATAATTGGTAATTTTTTTTCTTTTGCCCATTTAATTTGAGTTTTAAAAGCAATTTGTTGCTGTTTTAAAAACGATTTATCCCAATATAAATCGATACCAATTTCACCAATTCCATAAAAATTACGTTCCTTTAAAGTGTTTTGTACAAATGCTAATTCTTCTTCAAAATTTTCTTTAACTGAAGTTGGGTGCAAACCCGTCATTAAAAAAGTATTATTTGGAAACTCTTTTTCAAGGTTAAGCATTTTTTGATAATAGGTAGAATCTATTGCTGGAACAAAAAATCTGGAAACTCCTACATCAATAGCTCTTTTAACCATTCCTGCTCGGTCTTCCTTAAATTGATCGCTGTATAAATGGGTGTGTGTATCGGTAATTATCATAACACAAAAATAGATAAAAGTTTAGTTTGTAGTTAAAATTCATCTATTTTTCATTTTAAAAAGATTAGTTTTGAATCTTAAAATTTTGATAAATGAAATTGAGCGGTATTCTTAAAAGAAAACAATACGTAAAAATTAAGTTGAATAAAATAAACACGAATCATTTTGAATTAAAGGCTTCTATTAATAATGTTTTAGGAAGTTTTATTTTAGATACCGGAGCCTCAAATTCTTGTATTGCTATTAATTTGGCTGAAAAATTTAAATTACAGGTAGAAGATTCTGAAACAAAAGCCGCTGGTGCTGGTGCAATTGGAATGGAAACTAAAATTTCATCAAAAAACAAATTAAAAATTAAAAACTGGAAATTTAATAACCAAACTTTAGTGTTATTAGATTTAACTCATGTAAATACTGCTTTAACCGAACATAATGCAGAAGCAGTTGACGGAATTATTGGTGCTGATGTTCTTGAAAAAGGCAAGGCTATTATAGATTATAAAAAGCATTGTGTTTATTTAAAAAAATTAGTGTATAAATTCTAGTTTATTTATTCTTTGCTATAATTACCCAAGTTAGTCTTCCTCCTATAAAAAATTGAGAATAATTTAATCCTTTGGAAAGGCTAAAATCAAAAGACAAAGAATTGCTAAACTGTTTGGTAACTCCAGTTAATGCATTTTGTAAAAAA
>DGOU01000124.1 GCA_002390165.1 Lutibacter sp. UBA4458 | reverse complement strand
GATATTGAAACAGAAAAAAGACCAGAAATTGATAGATGGGTTTTATCTGAATTAAATACTTTAGTAAAAAATGTTGAAAAATTTTATGAAGCGTATGAACCAACTAAAGCAACTCGTGCAATCCAAAATTTTGTTACCGAAAACTTAAGTAACTGGTTTGTTCGTTTAAGCAGAAGACGTTTTTGGAAAGGAGAATATGAAACCGATAAAATTTCTGCATACCAAACTTTATATACTTGTTTGTTAACGGTTGCCAAATTAGGTTCGCCAGTTGCGCCATTTTTTATGGATAACTTATATAAAGATTTAATAAGCGTTTCTGGAAAAGAAACGTTTGAATCTGTGCATTTAGCAAATTATCCATCGTACAACAAAGAGTTGGTAGATAGTGATTTAGAGCATAAAATGCAACAAGCACAAAAAATTTCATCTATGGTTTTATCACTTCGAAAAAAAGAAATGATAAAAGTACGTCAGCCTTTACAACGAATTATGATACCAATATTAGATGAAAATGATAAAAAGGAAATATTAGCTGTTGAAAACTTAATAAAATCAGAAGTAAATATTAAGGAAATAGAGCTAATTGATGACGCTTCAGGTATTTTAGTCAAAACCATAAAGCCTAATTTTAAAGTGCTTGGACCTAAATTTGGAAAGGACATGCGATTTGTTAGTCAGGCAATACAAAATTTAACACAAGATGACATTGCAATTGTTGAAAAAGAAGGTGCAATTTCTTTAAATATAAATGAAAAATTCGTAAATTTAACCCTCAATGAAGTAGAAATAACCTCTCAAGATATAGAAGGGTGGTTAGTGGCTAATCAAGGTGGATTAACAGTTGCTTTAGATGTTACTATAACTGATGAATTACGCAAAGAAGGCAATGCGAGAGAATTAGTTAATAGAGTTCAAAATTTAAGAAAAGAATCTGGATTAGATGTAACCGATAAAATTAAGTTACTAATCCAAAAAAATGATATATTAGAGCAATCTATTAAAGCAAATGAACAATATATTAAAACTGAAACGTTAACTAATGAATTGGAGTTTATAGAAACCCTAGAAAAAGGTACAGAAATTATATTTGACAATGTAAACTCCAAAATATTAATTGAAAAAGTATAAATTATGAGTGATAAAACAAAATACTCCGATAAAGATTTAGCTGAATTTAAAGATATTATTTTAAAAAAAATAGAACGTGCAGAAGAAGATTTAGCGCTATTGAATAGCTCATTTAAAAATGACAGTAATAACGGAACAGATGATACTTCACCTACTTTTAAGGCTTTTGAAGAAGGCTCTGAAACTATGTCTAAAGAAGCAAATGTTCAATTAGCTATTCGTCAAGAAAAATTTATAAGAGATTTAAAAAATGCGTTATTACGCATTGAAAATAAAACGTATGGAATTTGCCGCGTTACCGGGAAATTAATTCAAAAAGAACGTTTAAAATTAGTGCCTCATGCTACTTTAAGTATTGAAGCAAAAAAAATGCAAAATTAACTTATAAGCTTCCTTTATAGGAAGCTTTATTTTTTACTATTACAAATTGAAAAAAGCTTTAAGTATTATTGTTCTAATTTTATTATTAGATCAAATTAGTAAAATCTATATCAAAACTAATTTCTTTTACGGTGAAGAAGTGCTAGTATTTGATTGGTTCCGAATTCATTTTATTGAAAATAATGGAATGGCGTGGGGAGCAGAATTTGGAGGAAAAACAGGAAAACTTTTTTTAACTATTTTTAGATTATTTGCTATTGTTGGAATTGGTTATTGGCTTTTTAAATCTATTAAAACTAATGCAAACAACTTTTTAATTGTTGCCGTTTCGTTAATTTTTGCTGGTGCAATGGGCAATATTATAGATTCTGTTTTTTATGGAATATTATTTAACTCTCCACACAATACTACAGCAACTTTATTTGCAGATAACCCTTATGGATCTATATTTTTCGGAAAAGTTGTAGATATGCTATATTTTCCAATTTGGAATGGTAATTTGCCTAATTGGCTACCAATTTGGGGCGGAAAACCTTTTACCTTTTTTAATGCTATTTTTAATGTTGCCGATACTGCAATTTCTACAGGTGTCGGAATTTTAATCGTTTTTAATAAAAAAGCATTTGCTAAAAAATAAAATTATTTAAGATTAAATCATTCTGAATTCAATTATATATCGTAAATTTGCGATAAACAATTAATAAATAAAATTAAAATTAATGAAAACTATTAAAATATTAGGAACAGGTTGTCCAAATTGTAAACGTACGGAAGCTATTATGGAAGCTGTGGTGCAACAATTAAATCTCGATTTTAAAATAGAAAAAGTAGAAGATATTCAAGAAATTATGAAATATAATGTAATGAGTACTCCTGCTATTGTTATTGACGACGTTGTTGTTTTAAAAGGAGGAGTGCCTAGCTTGTCTGATGCAAAAGAAATAGTTGAAAATGCAAATTCTGGAAGTAGCTGTTCTGGTGATGGTTCTTGCTGTGGAGGTGGACACCACGACCACGAAGGTAGTTGTAATTCTGAATCTCACACAAAAGAAGAATCTTGCTGTAGTGGTTCTGAAAGTAATTGCTGCTAATATAACCTAATTCAATTATGAAAAAAAGACTAAAACTTCTAGATAGGTTTTTAACCTTATGGATATTTTTAGCAATGATAATTGGTGTAGGCATTGGGTATTTATTTCCAAACGTGGCAAATTACACCAATACTTTATCTGTTGGTACAACTAATATTCCACTTGCAATAGGATTAATATTAATGATGTATCCACCTTTAGCAAAGGTAGATTATAAATTATTGCCAAAAGCTTTTAAAGATGTTAAGCTGATGCGTTTATCTCTTTTATTAAACTGGATAGTTGGTCCTATTTTAATGTTTGCCTTAGCTTTAATTTTTTTACATGATTATCCTGGTTATATGACAGGTTTAATTTTAATTGGTTTGGCAAGGTGTATTGCTATGGTAATTGTTTGGAACGATTTAGCAGGTGGAAGTCGTGAATACGGAGCTACTTTAATAGCGCTAAATAGTATTTTTCAGGTATTAACCTATAGTTTTTACGCTTGGTTGTTTATTAGTGTATTGCCAAAATACTTCGGATTAAAAAGTTACGATGTAAATATTTCTATTTTTGAAGTTGCAAAAAGTGTTTTAATTTATTTAGGAATTCCATTTTTAGCAGGTTTTTTATCGAGAAAATATATTACAAAATATAAAGGAGAAAATTGGTACAAGCGTAAATTTATACCATTTATTTCACCAATTACTCTAATAGCATTATTAGCCACTATTGTATTAATGTTCAGTTTAAAAGGGGACATGATTTTACAATTACCAATGGATGTAATTAGAGTAGCAATTCCATTAATTATCTATTTTATTGTAATGTTTTTAATGAGTTTCTTTATTGGAAAATCTATGAAAGTACCTTATGATAAAAATGCATCGGTAGCTTTTACTGCAACGGGTAATAATTTTGAATTAGCAATTGCAGTTTCAATTGCTGTATTTGGTTTAAATTCTGCTCAGGCTTTTACAGGTGTTATTGGGCCATTAGTTGAAGTGCCAGTTTTAATTGGATTAGTAAACGTATCACTTTGGTTAAAGAAAAAATATTATAAACCAATTTAAAAATTAGACAATTTGAAGATTTTCCGATTTGAAATCAAAACAGCATCAAATAAATTAACATATCAAAAAAGCAAGTAAATGAAAATACTAATTCTTTGTACTGGAAATTCTTGTAGAAGTCAAATGGCGGAAGGATTTTTAAAATCTTTTGATGCTAACTTGGAAGTTTATTCGGCAGGAACTAAACCAACATCCCAAGTTCATCCAAAAGCTATACAAGTTATGTCAGAATTAGGCATAGGCTTAAGTAAAAACAAACCTAAAAATGTTTCTAAATTTTTAAAGGAATCTTTTGATTATGTGATTACGGTTTGTGGAGGAGCAAAAGAATTTTGCCCAATGTTTACTGGAAATGTAAAACATAGAATTCATATTGGTTTTGATGATCCAGCAGATGCAACAGGAACCGATGTAGAAATAATATCCGAATTTAGAAAAATTAGAAATGAAATTAAATCGGAATTCTTTAAGTTTTATATTGAAAATGTAAAGTAATTTATAGTTATGAAAAGAAATTTAAACGAAATAGATTACCAAGAAAACACCGAAGAATTAGCAAAGTTTGCAAAAGCTTTGGGGCATCCAACACGTATTGCAATTTTAAAACGATTAGAAAACGAATCTTGTTGTTTTACGGGAGATTTAGTGGATGAATTACCTTTGGCACAATCTACCATTTCGCAACATTTAAAAGAGTTAAAAAAAGCAGGATTAATTCAAGGAGAACTAAAACCACCAAAAATAAAATATTGTATCCATCCTGAAAATTGGAGCAGAGCCAAACAATTATTTGAGGAGTTGTTCAAAAATGAAAATAATTCAGAAAACTTAAAATGTTAAAAATAGGTAATACGCATTATGTTTGATTGGATTCAAAAATTAGCAGATTGGGTGACTTTTGACACGTTGCGTTTGGTTAAAGGGCAACACCTTGCAGAAGCATTAAACTTTTTTATTTACGATAGTATAAAAATACTATTATTGCTATTTGTAATTATCTTTTTTATGGGAATAATTAACAGCTATTTCCCTGTTGAAAAAGTGCGTAATTTTTTGTCTCGCAATAAGTTATTTGGTTTTGAATATTTAATGGCAAGTCTTTTTGGTGTGGTTACACCGTTTTGTTCGTGTTCATCAGTTCCATTATTTATTGGTTTTGTGCGTGGAGGTATTCCGTTAGGAGTAACTTTTGCATTTCTGGTAACTTCACCCTTGGTTAATGAAGTAGCCATTGGGCTTTTTGTAGGTTTATTTGGTATAAAAATTACCGCTATTTATGTAGTAAGTGGTGTATTTCTAGGTTTAATTAGCGGGCTCATTTTAAGTCGTTTTAGGTTAGAGCGCTTTTTAACACCTTGGGTAAAAGATGTTTTAGATAACGCCAAAAGAGATGAAGAAGTTTTTGTGGCAGAAAAAACACCTTTTGGAAAACGTTTACCTGTAATTTTGAAAGAAGCATTTAATATTATTAAAGGAGTTGTAGTTTACGTTCTTGTTGGTATAGCCATTGGCGGATTAATGCATGGTTATATTCCTCAAGGATTTTTTGAACAGTACATGAGTAAAAGTAATATTTTTGCTGTCCCTTTGGCAACTATATTTGCTGTGCCAATGTATTCAAATGCTTCTGGTATTTTACCAGTAATGCAAGTGCTGGTTTCTAAAGGAATTCCAATAGGAACTGCAATAGCTTTTATGATGGGAGTGGTTGGGTTATCATTTCCTGAAGCTATGCTTTTAAAAAAAGTGATGACTTTTAAATTAATAGGAATATTTTTTGGAGTAGTAACCATTTGTATTATTATTTCAGGATACGTATTTAATCTTGTTTTATAAAACTATTAAATAGAAAGTATCTATTACCCAGCTTTTCAAGTGAATTTTATTAAGGATAAAAACAGAAAATACGAACCATTTATTTACAATGTAATACATAATTAGCTATTACAAATAATCAAATTAAATATTCTTATTGGTGAGTTGTTTTAATTTTAGTATTTTTGCAAGTGAATACTCACATACTTGTAGATATTATGATTAGATTAAGTACAGAAACTAGACAAACTCAGATTAAGGAAGCGGTCCTGGATATTATTTCTAATGAAGGTTTAGCTAAACTTTCTACCAAAAATTTGGCTAAGAAAGTAGGAGTTAGCGAAGGCGCTATTTATCGGCATTTTAAAAGTAAAAAAGATATTNNTTATCTATTGTGGAAGACGTTCGTTTGAATTTAGTGGAAAATCAAAAAGCGATTACGGATTCAGAAATAATACCATCTGTAAAATTATTTACGTTTTTATGCAAACAAATTAAATACTTAATTAACAATAAAGGAGTAACCATCTTGTTGTTTTCAGAAGCTACACATGCCAACGATTCTGATTTAAAAGAAAATTTATTACAAATTTTAAAAGCACAAAAAGAAATGTTAATGCAAATTGTAACTGAAGGTATTAACCGAGGCGTTTGGAATAAAAATTTGGATACCGATGCTTTTGCAACTCTTTATATGGGTATTCCTGTTATTTTAAATATAGAATTAGTGCTAAATAAAGAAACTTTTAATCATGAAAATTTCTGTAAAAAAATGTTTACTCTTTTAGAGCGAATCTTAAAACCTTAAAAAATTTAATTACATACATAAGTGAGCGCTCACTTATTAAACTATGATACAAATGAAAAATAAAATTTTAATAACCGTTTTAATCCTTCTTTTTTTAACTCCTGTTTTTACAAATGCTCAGGAAGTTGCAAACATTCAGGATTTATTTAATGCTTTAAAAACACATCCACAAACAAAAAGTGATGAGTTGGCATTTGAAAAAGCAAAAACAGGAAAGCAATTAGCGTATAGTGCTTTGTATCCTAAAATAAC
>DGOU01000126.1 GCA_002390165.1 Lutibacter sp. UBA4458 | reverse complement strand
CCCATTCTATTATCTAAAGCCCTACAAACAAAGTTATTTTTGTTTAATATAAAAAATTCATCAGGGTAAGTAATAACGCAACCAACATGTACTCCAAGTTTTTCAACTTCTTCTTTAGTTTTGCAACCACAATCAATAAAAATGTTCTCCAACTTTGGAGTTTCTTCTTTTCCTTTTAAACGAGTATGAATAGCAGGCCAACCAAAAACACCTTTAACAATACCCTTTTTAGTATGTATATTTACTACTTTTGATGGCGCAATCTGATGATCGCTACCTCCATTTCTAATCACATAAATAATACCTTCGGGCGTTATATAATTTACATACCATGATATTTCATCGGCGTGCCCTTCAATAACCACTTTAAATTCAGCATCCGGATTTATAATTCCAACTGCCGTGCCGTAACTATCTGTAATAAAAGAGTCTACGTAAGGTTTTAGGTAATTCATCCAAATTTTTTGTCCCTCTTGTTCATAGCCAGTTGGGGCAGCATTATTTAAGTATTTTTCTAAAAAAGTAATTGATTTTTTATTTAATATAGATTTAGCTTTGCTCATGTCATTTTTAATTTGGCTCAAAAGTACAAAGATTTTGCCATTACAAAAATAATTATTTGGGCGTTTCCTTTCAGGTCGTGCTATTCGCTATATCTTTTTTTGAAAAAACAAAAAAAGGATACCACTGCTATCACTAACGCAAATTCCGTTATTACTAAGAAGGCACAACTTGAGTAATCTACTTCACAAACAGAAAAACTTTGTTTATGAAATTCTCTAATTAAATAGTTAAACGGCACACTAAAAATTTAACAAAAGTTTCGTAAGCCTATATTTTTGAATATTTTTCATCTATGGATAAGTATTAGGAAGGAGAAGCAAATTGCATCACATTATCCTATAATAAGCTATAGTTTAAAAATTAGGAAAGATCTAAAATCAATATCAAAAAAATTATGATTTTGGTAAAATAGTTTTGTGTTTTTAGCCCATTTAATAATTAACAAATCATTTATACATTATATATAGCATAAATTGTAAATTTGATGCGCATTTTAAATAAGCATGAGAAATATAATAACACAAATATTTATTATAGGAATACTTTTATTTAGTAATAAAGTAATTTCACAAATAAAAACTGAAATAGATTCCATTCCATTAAACCAAAAATATATTGTTTTTAAAGGAGACACCTTGCTAATTGAATTACACGAAGTTCAATTACTAAAAAAATTAAAGTTTAAAACGTCTTATGATAGACGCTATTATTTTTGGTTTCGAAAAAAAGTAATTAAAGCATATCCTTTTGCCAAAATGGGAGCGGAACGTCTTTCTATTTTAAACGAAAGGCTTTTAAAAATAAAATCTAAAAGGCAAAAAAGGAAATACACAAAAATAATTCAAAACTATATGGAAGGTGAGTTTACGGGCCAGTTAAAAAAACTAACTAGAACTGAAGGACGTATACTTATTAAATTAATTGATCGTCAAACAGGAGAAACAGCCTTTCAATTAGTAAAAAATTTACGAAGCGGTTGGAAAGCTTTTTGGTATAATACCACAGCAAAAATGTTTAAATTATCCTTAAAATCTATTTATGACCCTTCAAATAATAAAGAAGATTATTTAATTGAAGATATTTTGCAACGCGCTTTTATTGATGGTGTATTAGAAGAACAATCCACTAAATTAGATTTTAATTACCTTAATTTAAGTAAAAAATGGTTAGATGCACCAAAACCGACTCTTAAAAAACAATAATTAGTTAATTAATTGTATTGTGTAATCCAAAAAAATAGCATAAATTAGTGCTCGCAAAATAACTATTTTAAAAACCTCATTATTTTTTTTGATTTTAACTATGTAATAAACAGATGTTTATTTGGTAAAATGAATTTTCTTCAAAAAAAGGGTTAAAAAAGTTTGTTGAAGTAGGAAAAAGAGTATTACATTTGCCACCGCTAATAAGGAAACGGTTTAGCGAAACGATCTAGAACATACAGGGTGTAAAAAGTTTAGAAAAAAGGCTAAATTAATTTTGGTGATTATCAAAAAGGTTTTTACATTTGCACACCCAAAATCATTTATGATTAGGGATAGAAAAGTTCAAAAAAAGGGTAATAAAAAAACTTTAAAAAATAGTTAAAATAAAATTTGGCTAATAAAAATAAAGGTTTTACATTTGCACCCGCTTTGAGAGATACAGAGCGAAACAGAGACAGAAGTTCATTGAAAATATTGAAATTGACAGCGTAAAAATGAGTAAGAAACTATGTTTTTTTTAAAAAACTTAGAAAATTCTTTTGAGAAACTATAACATCGTACATTATTAAAAATACATACGATGAAGAGTTTGATCCTGGCTCAGGATGAACGCTAGCGGCAGGCTTAACACATGCAAGTCGAGGGGTAACATTGTAGCTTGCTACAGATGACGACCGGCGCACGGGTGCGTAACGCGTATACAATCTACCTTTTACTAAGGGATAGCCCAGAGAAATTTGGATTAATACCTTATAGTATTATAAAATGACATCATTTAATAATTAAAGTTTCGGCGGTAAAAGATGAGTATGCGTTCTATTAGCTAGTAGGTAAGGTAACGGCTTACCTAGGCGACGATAGATAGGGGTCCTGAGAGGGAGATCCCCCACACTGGTACTGAGACACGGACCAGACTCCTACGGGAGGCAGCAGTGAGGAATATTGGGCAATGGAGGCAACTCTGACCCAGCCATGCCGCGTGCAGGAAGACGGCCCTATGGGTTGTAAACTGCTTTTATACAAGAAGAAACCCTTCTACGTGTAGAAGGTTGACGGTACTGTAAGAATAAGCATCGGCTAACTCCGTGCCAGCAGCCGCGG
>DGOU01000217.1 GCA_002390165.1 Lutibacter sp. UBA4458 | reverse complement strand
TAAAACAACTTCTCCCTTTCTATAGCTATCACTACCGCTATTCCGTAAATTAGATGCTAATTCATTTAAGTGATAGGCGGTGTTTAACAATAAGTTTTCTTTTCCAATGTTATACCCCTTCGTTCCAAAACCACTCTTATATACCTCTGAATCTTTCATAGAAGGAACACTCGAATATAAACCTTCTAATGAAATTCCAGTATTCATCTTATCCATTGCTTGAATCGCGAAACTTTGTTGTGCATGCATTTTATAAAATGAAATATGAGCATAATTAATCTCGTCAAAATGAACCATTTTGTAATAAGATAGATTATCTTTAATCAGTCTTAAAACGTCCTCATCCTCAAGTCCATCAATTTTATTTAATTTCAGCTCAAACTTTTCAGTGAATTCGCTAACTGACGTTATATATGCAAATGAATCAAAAGCAGATTCTAAGTCACTATTCTTATATAAAGTCACTTGCACAGGCTTAAGAGGGTTATTAGAGGATAACTCACTCATCATCCAGTTAACAATACCTTTTAAAACTTCAAAGTCATTTTCTATATTAATTACATTGATAATAATTGCAGCACTTGATTTTTCTAAAAATAAATAGGTGAAATGTTCTTTAAACTGATTTAGCTTGTCAGAAATTACTTTAGCCAAGTACTGGTTTGCATTTGATACATTGACTTTTTCAACCGGCTTAAATACTAACCATTCTGGTATTGCTCTTTGATGCTCTGATTTAAATAAATTTGAAGTGCTTGGTTGATAAATGTAGGGAACTAAAGGGTCAGCGCTCAAACGAACACTAATATTATTCCCTACCTCTTCATTCCCCATCATCTCAAAAGTCTTTAACTTATAAGCCAACATAATCGGATGATAAGGTGTAAAATATATAATTCCATTAGAAATAATTGTTCCAAGTTTAAATAAATCCAAACCTTTAGATCCTATAGGTTCTCCATCAATAAATCGAGAAATTTCTTTGTTATATACATTTATATACTCTGTAGCTCTCTCAATATAGTCAGGAGAAACTGTTGTTAAACTTGAAATAGAATTCTTCATTTTTAAAATATTTAAATAACGACTATATGCCTCTTCTAAGTTTTCACTCAACTGAATATCTCGAGAATGCAGGACTTCACCCTCAACATTCGCCGATCTGTATCCGTTTTCTACCCACTCTTGTTCCCACAAATAGAAATCCTTATACTCACTGTGCATATAATATTGTCTATTTCCTAATTCCAGTCGATTATTCTCTTTTATCCATTTAATATCTTTTCCAGTTTCTCTAATCTGTTGCCATATTTTTGATCCTGTAATTGGGACTGATGACTGAAGAGTATTCTCAAGTTGTATTTTTAGTTTTGTTTGATCTATCACCAATACAAATGGTAATTTCTCGTCATCATTAAATGCCTCCGGTTGAGGTGAGAGTTTAACATTTTGTGTTGTATCAAGTTGTATTTCTTGATTCACTTTTGTAATGTCAATTTTATCAACTGAATAACCATTTCCTAAACTAATATCTCCTTCCTCATATGCTATGGAGAGATATCTTTTTTTGGCAGAAATGGAATACTTAGTATTAATATCAGCGAGGTAATTAGAATTAACAGGCAAAATTAATATATTAAATTCTGACCCTAAAGATACTTTCCCTTCATGTTGATATTTAAGGTAGAGATAAGTAACATCTTCTGTAACCTCAGTGGATACAACTGAAATGTAGTTTTTACCAGTTTTAACTTCACAATTAGGATAATCTCCTGAAGTAAAACGCCCATCCATCTTTGTAATTTCTCCAAATAGCTCAAACGAAAGTTTAAACTCAATTTCATTATTCTTCTCTGGATTAAAAATTATTATATTTCTTTTTCTTTTACCAGCTGCTGATTCTGATTGGGTACGATCCCAAACTACTAAATCTTTGCTTGCCTTCATCTCTTTATAGACGATCTTCTTACCTTTTAAAGAATTCATATACGCATTATGAAGATTATTTACTTTTGTAAAAGGAACTTCAGTCCAATTTTCATCTTGAATTTTTTTAACATCATTTGGTAGAAACATTTTCTGTAGAGTGTCTTCACCTAAGTTAAAGTCATGGACATTCTTAACAAATTCAAATAGTCTTCTATTTTCATTTAATCTTTTCTCTAACTCTCTACCTTTAAAAGTGTTTAAATCAGGGTCTTGGAATAATCCAAATCTAGAATAATCCTCTTCTTCTATTTTTGATTTTTGAAGAATCTTAAATATATCTTCAAATTCAAAAAAAGAAACATTTTGTACTTGGTGCTCTTTTATGAGATTAGCCAAGTTGTTCTTTAATATTATTTTTTCTATAACTTCTAATTCACTTTTTTCAATTTCTTCTTTTAGGTCATCAAATATATAATGTGGATGTAAAGGCATCCCTTCTTTTTGAAGATCACTGCTACCGCCTTGTATAGAGTCTAATTGTTCTGTTACAACGCTTAGAAGGACAGTATTCTTCCACTCATTTTTCTGTTCTCCTACAAGGTTTCGGAGAGTCACTAAGAAATCAGGTTTCACTTTACTATTTGTACTAGCAACAACTAATCTAATATTATTTATATTAATACAGAATGTTTTATAGACTTCTCCACGTTCATGCTTATACTGGAATTCTTCCACGTTTTCTGCAATGCCTAAAGTTTTCACTAGATCTTCAACATCTCTCATTTGATCTAATCTTAAAAAGAAACGATCCCCCGGCAATAAATTTTTAGAAGAGAAGTAGTTAATCAAGAGTGATGAAATATATTTATAAAATAGGTTTGACATATTGCGCATCCCCACTATCACTTTTTTTCTCGAGAATATTATGTGATTCTAACAGGTTTAAAAGTTCTTGTTTGGAATAATGATCCAAAGCAATCCCCCTCTTTTCAAGTTCTTTAAATAATTGGTTTAATGGTATCCTTTTTTCTTTTACAGATAACGCAACTAAGAGCAGTATAAAATCATGCTGTAAATTAAAAACGTATCCAATACTTCCTCGTTTCTTCAGAAATATTGAAGATCCAAGGTCTTCTATGTTTTTTCCATACTTTCCACTTACAGTAGAGTTGGTTCCTTGTTTTAAAAGAGAAAATAAACTTCTAAATCCTTCCTCGATTGTAGTGGAGACTGGTGGTAATTTTACTTTGGTCCATGTTAGATTACTATAGTCTTGTATCCACAAATTCAAATCATTTAAGAATTCCTCAGCATACTCATGTCCTTTATTATTAACAGATTTATAAATTTCACTATAAGGCATAAATGATAAAGTATCCCCAGCTAATTTATTGAACTCGTTATGACTAAGCTGGGAAAGCGTATGAATATGTGGAAAAAGGTTCATTTCATTATCTTGAATATATTTAAAACCTTGAATAGGATCTGCCACTTTTCTTCGCTTCGTTATTGATTCCCATTCAAAAGCAAAATAGAATGGAAAAACCTCATCCATCTCTCCTTTTTCAAATTGCTCAAAGTTATAGACGAGTTGGCAAACATACATAAAAGTATAATAATGTGTAAGAAGTGGGAAAGACTGAATAAAGTACTCTTTATGTTTACTTAAAAATAATAAATCCTCTTGATATAAATCTGAAAGTTTATTTAATAATGGTTGATACTTTTCATTTTTATTACCAATATTTAGATTTACGTCTACTAATATATCTAAATTTTTTATTATTACTTCTGTAAGAATATCATCTGTCTCTTTATTCTTAAAAAAGTCTACAAGAGAGCTATTATCTTGAAGAATAGTTTGTTTAATAAAAGAAGCGTATTTACCAAATTCATTAGTCAGTGACTTATCAATCGGAATAAAGTTAAATAAATAAGGATGAAAAGTATTAATTCTCTCCTGATTAAAAAGATACTCATCAATAAATCTGATGAAATCATCTTTAGATTCTCCATCTGAAAATTGAATTTGTTCAGCGATATGTTGACTAAGTATATTTTTCCCTGTTTCAAATTCTAAGATTTCTGGTGATATAGATTTCTCATTAACTCTTAAATTAGTAATATGTCTTACATATTCCCCAATCATTCGATGAAAGTGTTTGTTTATATTGTTTGTTCTCTTAGTTAAGAAGGGTAAAATATCCGCTACATCACCAGTAACATGTTTTTCATTTCCTAACAGTTCTTTCAGATCTTGGCGCCGAATAATATCACTCATACATTACTCCTTCTCAAAAACTAATGATCCAAAGTCATCACGTAGTATTTTGTAAAATTTATTTTCTTGGGGAAAATTAATAAGTAATTCTTTTTCTTTATTTCCAAATTGCATTATCTTCTCCAAGTATTCTATAAAATTGATTGCTTCTTCTTCATCATCTTTAGTAGGTCTGTAACCATTTTCTACTTTTTGTAGTAAACAAAATAATGGATAGTCGATCTCTAAATATAATGGCTGTGTTCCTTTTTCTTTCTTATAACCAATAACGATTGTATTTTTAAAGGTCTCTAAAACTAATTCTTCCCTTTTTTCCAAATGTTCTATTTCAGGTTTCACTGTGAAACTCTGTGCTATCTTGTACTTATCCAATGGATGACTTAATAAGATATAATCTCTTTTTAATTTACCTTTCCATAAGAATATAACTTGCTTGAATTTTTCATAATAATCTTTTATATTTTCAATATTTACTTTGTTAAAATCATATAGGTATTTCATAAAACTTACATAAGCAGGGTCTACTAGAATCTGAGCAAATTTGCTGTTAGATAAAAAAACAAGTCTTAGATATATCTCTGTGTATGCAGATAAGTGTTCTTTTAATAAATCATTGTTATTTTCAAAGTGCTTAACCCAATTACGTGCAATACTATCACCTAAATAATTATCATTTATAAAAGTCCAGTCATTCATCGTGTTCAACTCTATAACCAATTGATCAGTTGCCTCTGTTCGCCGGTGAATTGGGTCTAATTCATGTATAGCTCTTAACAAATTTGAGCGATCAGGGCTATTAAATAATAAAGATGGTAACGTATTGTCCAATATATCAAAATGATTCATTTCTATTAATCTTTTCTCAGTTCTTCCTATTAGTATATCAGCAATAAGATTTAAAAAAGTTCTAGTAGAAACTACTAATTTACGTTTAATAATTGTTTGAATTACCAATGATATTAATTGCTTTTGAACGAATGGATCTTTTAAATAGAGATAGTTTTCATGAACCATATTTTTATGAGAATTGAATTGATCTTTTATAAAGGCTTGTTGAAAAGGGTTATTATCATTTTCTACACAAACTTTGTCTAGAATCGATTGAAAGAAAATAGATGTTGGCCCGTTTTGGGTTAATTCATATGGGTGGTAATCCGTAAAATTCAATAGGTTTAACTGACCCTTCTCAAATTTAGTAATAATCTTTTGTGAAAATATCTCACTTTCTTCGACAAATTGCTTTAACTTCTCAAAGCTAGCTACTTTATGCTTATAGTTAATAAAGTTGTGAAGTACACCTAAGTTTATAGCTAATATAATTTTCCCCGTGGATTTCTCAATGTTTTCATCAGAAAGTGGTAATAATACTTCTTCTAAAGTTTCTAATGCATCTTTTCCTGGTGAAAAACTTTCAGTTGCATCATTGTGAATTAGGTATTGGTCCATTACTTCTGGATTTTCATCTCTTAAATATGCAAGTAAATGAGACTTGCCATCCCCAACACTACCACAAAGTAGTATTAGATTAGCAGAATTATTATTCACATTCTTTTTTAATATTGCTTCTAAATCTCTTTGTATTTTTCGTTCAACATGGAGATACTTTTTAAATTCACTAAATTCATTAGCATTTTCTATTGCTTCTTTTGCTGAATCTTTCAGTCTAGATATTTCTTTTAGTAAATAACTTCCTTTAAAAGATTCTTCTCTTGCTATCTTAATTTCAATATTAGGCATTTCTATAGTATTGACTGTAGCTTCTACAAGATCCTTCTTCTCTTTACCCAATTCTTCCACTTCTATTTTTGTAGAAGGCTCTGTAATGCTAGTTGCAGCTGTTTCATTTTTAATTAGTTTTTTCATCATCTCTTCAAGATTTCCATATGTTAATTTTGGTTTAGGAACTTTATATTTCGGCAACTCAATTTCAGCTCCTGTGTAAAGTTCGTGAAACCAGACAGCAATTTTGAACATTTCTTTGTGTAATTGAAAAGCTACTGTTATATCTTCAAATTCAGCGTCATGTGCTGCCTTGTTTCCAGATCTTCTTATATTTTCAAATGAGGAATGAATATCATTTTTAATATAACCATGCTCAGTAAGATAAAGGATCCTATCCTTTAAAGTAGAGATAAATGGCATTTCAATTTCTTCAATTTTGAATACTTCTTTCAATATTTCTTCAGCAAACACTCTCGCCTTAATAATTGCACTAGACGCATCTTCAAATATAAGTTGTTCCATTTTATTGGCGGTTTCAGAAGCAGTTAAAATCGAGCTATTTAAAAAGGCAAATAAGAAGTTACCTATATTTTGTTCTTCCACATTATCAACTCCATATTTCATTATCTTTCTACCAATTTTACCATAGTTCTACTATATCTTTAGTTGTAAATCAATCCATTTTCCTAATACAAGAGACTTCACTGTATTCTAGATTGCCTCATTGTTTTGCCCACGAGACAATATTTATTGTAATTATTACTGTATTTATATATAATAAATA
>DGOU01000133.1:4180-4562 GCA_002390165.1 Lutibacter sp. UBA4458 | reverse complement strand
ATGGAACTTCCTTATCCTTTAATTTTCTTAAATTAAATCCAACAATACCTCCTTCACCTTTTCGCAATGGCAAATCTCCATATAAAGTTTTCATCAAACTACTTTTACCACTTCCCGTTTTACCAATTAAATACACAAATTCTCCTTTATTAATTTGCAAATTAACATTGGACAACACTAAATTTTCTCGTTGAAATATTTTAGTTTTTTGCAAAGTAAGAATTGGTTCAGACATAAATGAATAGATTTTAAACAAAACTAAATATTTAAATGTAATATATCAAGGTATAGATTATTAATCGTGAAATTAAATTTAATGATTAAAGACAATTTCATTAAAAAATAGCGTTATAGATACGTAGATTAATTTTTGAACTAAAAA
>DGOU01000133.1:480-4019 GCA_002390165.1 Lutibacter sp. UBA4458 | reverse complement strand
ACCAACTTCAGAATTAAAAGCAAATTGCGAATTTTATATTGCTGATGCTGCAATTAAATTAAACCAACTAAATTCTGATGCATTAATGCAGCAATTTGTAACTAAATATCCAACTAGCACCAAACAAAATAGTGCCTTTTTAAATGTTGCTAATTATTATTTTAGTATTGGAAAATATAGCTACGCTGCAAAATGGTACTCAAAAGTTAACGCTAATAATATTAGTAAAACAAATCAGGAAGAATTTAATTTTAAATATGCTTACACCTTATTTGTCAATAAAAGTTATACCAAAGCAAAACAATATTTTTTAAATCTGTTTAATTCACAAGAGTACGGTGCACAAGCCAAATATTATTATGGATATATTGCCTATAAAGAAGACGATTATAGTACTGCCGAAAAATATTTGAGTAGTGTAGAAACCAACGAAAATTTTAAATCTAAAGTTTCCTATTATTTAGCCGATATGAATTTTAAACTAGGAAAATTTCAAAAGGCTATTGATAACGGATTACCACTTCTAAAAAATGCAAAAGGCTTAGAATTATCCGAAATTTCTAAAATAATAGGAGAAAGTTATTTTAATCTTCAACAATTTAAAGAAGCAATTCCTTATTTAAAAAAATATAAAGGAAAAAGAGGTAGATGGACCAATATCGATTTTTATTTATTAGGTTATGCTTACTATAAACAAAACGATTTTGAAAATGCCATACGCACTTTTAATAAAATTATAAGCGGAAACAATGCCGTTGCTCAAAATGCGTATTATCATTTAGGCGAATGTTATTTGCAGCAAAATAAAAAAACTGAAGCTTTAAATGCTTTTAGAAATGCCGCACATTTATCTTTTAATAAAACCATACAAAAAGATGCCTGGTACAATTATGCAAAAGTAAGTTACGACATTGGAAATCCTTATAACAGTGTACCTAATGTATTACAAAAATACGTACAATTATATCCAAAATCAGATAATAATTCAGAAATTAAAAAACTATTATTAAGTGCCTTTATTACTGCTAAAGATTTTAAAGGTGCCTTAAATTATATTTCCAAAAATAAAAATGAAGCAAATAAAATTATGCTTCAAAAAACTGCTTTTTTTAGAGGAATTGAACTTTTTAATCAAAAAAATTACACGATAGCAAAAGAAAATTTTCAAACATCTCTAGCAAATTCAATTAATAAAAAAATAGTTGCTCAAGCAACTTTCTGGAATGCGGAGACCAATTATCGTTTAAATAATTTTAAGGATGCCTTAACTGGTTTTACAGCTTTTGAAAATAATAGTACAGCTTTAACTACAGAAGAATTTAAGTCTATTTATTATAATAAAGGTTATACCTTTTTTAAATTAAAAGATTATCCAAATGCTATTAAAGCCTTTAAACTTTTTAACAACGTAAACTTAGAAGATTCTTTTAAAAAAGACAGTTATTTACGAATTGCTGATGCATATTTTGTAACAAAAAATTATGCAAATGCTGTTACTTTTTATCAAAAATCTATAGGTGAAATTCCTTCAAAATCCGATTATGCCCAATTTCAAATTGCTATTAGTTATGGTTTTTTAGGAAATGAACAAGCCAAAATTAAAGAACTTCAATCCTTTTTAAATCACAATTACAAATCCATTTATAATGATGATGCTTTATTTATTTTAGGAAATTCGTACCTAAAACAACAACAAACAGACAAAGCTTTAGTTATCTTTAATCGCTTGATTAACACAAACAAAAGAAGTCCGTTAGTTTCAAAATCTATTTTAAAAAAAGGATTAATTTATTATAATACCAATCAAAACGAAAAAGCTTTAATTGCATACAAACAAGTAGTTAAACAATTTCCAAAATCTAAGGAAGCAATACAAGCAGTAAAAAATGCCAAGCAAATTTATGTAGATCAAGGTAATGTTGATGCCTATGCTAATTGGGTAAAAACAGTTGATTTTATTTCAGTTTCCAATGCCGAATTAGATGATGCCACTTATGAAGCCGCAGAAAAACAATATTTGGCTAATAATACAAAAAAGGCTATTGTAAACTTCAATAAATATCTTGAAAAATTTAAGGATGGTTTACACAGTTTACAAGCCAATTTTTATTTAGGACAATTATTATACAATTCTAAACTAGAAGAAAAATCAATTGAAAATTACACCTATGTAATTAATCAACCTCAAAACGAATTTAGCGAAAAATCCTTAGTTCAATTATCCTTAATTTATTTAAAAAAAGAAAATTGGAAAAAAGCAATACCATTGTTAACACAATTAGAATCTAGTGGAAATTCGCAACAAAATATTGTTTTTGCTCAATCTAATTTAATGAAAGCATATTATCATAAAAAAAATTATAGTAAAGCGGTTAACTATGCTGAAACCGTTTTAAGCAGTTCTAAATTAGAAAAGACTACGGCTGCGGACGCGCAATTAATTATAGCACGTTCTGCAATTAAAACAAATAATTTTGAAAAAGCCAAAATTGCCTATGCTAAAGTTGAAAAAATTGCTTCTGGCGAATTAAAGGCCGAAGCTTTATATTACCATGCTTATTTTGAAAACAGCGATGGTAGTTATAGAGTATCTAATAAAATTGTTCAAAAAATTGCTGCAAATTATGCTTCTTACAAATTTTGGGCTGCAAAAAGTTTACTAATTATGGCAAATAATTATTACCAGTTAAACGATGCTTTTCAGGCAACCTACATTTTAGAAAGTACTATTAAAAATTTCTCAGAATTTAAAGAGGTAACCCAACAAGCCGAATTGGATTTGCAAAAAATTAAAACGGAACAAGCTAAAACAAACGAATCTGTTAACACAAACAAAAATTAAGTATTCTAATTAAAAACTCTTAAAAACATTATGCAAAAGTTTTATATTTCATTTCTGTTTTTGTTAATATCTGGAATTTTGGTTGCACAAAAAACAAAAAAAGACACCCTAAAAACTCAAGAAATTACGGTAGTTAAATCCTATACTCCAAAAATATCAGATGCTTTTAAATTAAAAACGAATCCTACCATAGAAGACGATTCCATTTTCAATAAAGAAAAAATTAATTATAAAATTAATTCCGTTCCAGTAGCATCAACTTTTACGCCAAGTAAAGGAAAAGTAAAAGGATTAAAAAGAGTTCCAAAAGAACGACTATTTAACAATTACATTTCGGCTGGGTTTGGAAATTATACAAGTCCATATTTTGATGCTTTTATAAATACTGGCGATAAACGATATTATGATTTTGGGTTATTTATAAAACATCAGTCGTCACTAAAGAATATTAAAAAAACCTTACTTAATTCAGATTATTCCGACACAAAAATTGAGGCTTATTATCAGCAATATGAACGTTCTTTAAATTATAAAATTTCTGCAGGAGTTCAGCAACAAAAAATAAATTATTACGGATTATCTTCAAACAGTATTTTTGATAGTGCTTTTATTGCTTCCTTAAATGAAAAACAAATTTATAAAACCATTAATATTGGTGGAAATTTAACGCTTAAACATTCTTTTCTTAAAAATGTAA
>DGOU01000133.1:0-440 GCA_002390165.1 Lutibacter sp. UBA4458 | reverse complement strand
TATTCAACCTAAAATTGAATTTCCAATTGCAACAGAAACCTTATCTAATCACTTTTTAATAGATGTAATAACTGGTAAGTTCAAACAAAACTATTTAAATACTAATGACCTAAAATACACCTATTTTAATGCAGGTTTTAACCCTAACTTAGTAGTATTGCGTAAAAATTTAGTTATAAATTTAGGAGCAAAATTGTATTATTCTTCTAATTTAGAAACAAAACAAACTTCGTTTTTTGCTTATCCAAAAGTAACGGCTTCCTACAAAATAGCAGCAGATAATTTAATTTTAAATGGAGGAATTACTGGAGATTTAATTCAAAATAGTTATCAAAATTTTGAAAAAGAAAATGCCTTTGTTTCTCCAACGCTAAACATTTTACAAACCGATGAGCAATACCATGCGTTTATTGGAGTAAAAGGAAAACTTGATAATACTA
>DGOU01000058.1 GCA_002390165.1 Lutibacter sp. UBA4458 | reverse complement strand
TAATAAAACAAAATATTCTATTCTAATAGCAGAAGACGAACAGTTAAATTTTATGTTTTTAGAAACGCTTTTAATTGATGTTATTAAATATGATTGTATATTACATCATGCTAAAAATGGACAAGAAGCTGTTGATTTTTGTAAAGAAAATTCCAATATAGATTTAATTCTTATGGACTTAAAAATGCCAGTAATGAATGGATTTGAAGCTACTAGAATTATAAAAGAAAATTACCCAAACATTCCAATAATTGCCCAAACTGCTTACTCTACAGATGTTGATAAAAGAAAAGCTTTTACTGCTGGAAGTAACGAATTTATTAGCAAACCAATTTCTAAAACAGATTTAACAGAAATTTTAAATAAATACATTAAGGTTTAAATTTTATTTAAATACTTTTGAAAGATAATTTTTTAACTATGAAATTTATAAATAAAATAGCTATAATAATTTTATTACTTACCTCTACTACTGTACTTCCACAACAAAATGGTAACAACTCAGGCAATAAGCCAATGCACATAAATGTAAAAAATTTAGCAGGCATTGTGCCTTATGATTATAACGAAGTTATAAAAAAATTAAAAGTAAAAAAACAAAAAAATAAAGATTTTGTAGAACAAGCCATTGATAAATTCAATCAAAAAATTAACGAGCTTCAAATTTTTAATACTGATACATTTACGTTTGTAAAGCATTATATAAATCAAAAAAGTCAAGAAGCACAATTAAGTAACGATATTAATATTCTTAAAGAAGCTAAAATAAAAGTAGAAGAAACTTTACAACCACTTAAAGACAAGGTTGCTTTAGCTCAAAACAAATTAAATAAAGAGTTGGAAACTACTTTAAATGCAAAGCAATTTAAAACTTGGGGTAAATTTGTTAAACATAAAAAAGATGCTTTAAAACCTAGAGCACCTTCTAGGCCTCCAATGAGAAGTAATATGCAACGAGGACAAAGAAGAAATAGGTATTAACAGTTGACTAAGTTTAAGATAAATAAAAAAGGAGTTTCAAAATTTGAAACTCCTTTTTTTGTGCGGGCGGAGAGACTCGAACTCTCACACCTTGCGGCACTAGATCCTAAGTCTAGCGTGTCTACCAATTCCACCACGCCCGCTTTTTAATTGCAGTTGCAAATATACACAATACTTATTATTTGCAAAGCACTTGTTAAATTTTTTTATAGGGTAAAATCGATTATTAATTACTATTTTTGAAAGTACAAAACACAACCAATTATGAAAAATTTAAAATCCTATATTTCTCAAAATAAAGAACAACTAATTAATGAGTTAATTGAGCTGCTTAAAATACCATCTGTTAGTGCCGATTCTGAATACCAACCAGCTATTTTAAAAACTGCAGATGCCGTAAAAAGCTATTTAGAAAAAGCAGGTTGCTCTAAAGTTGAAATTTGTGAAACACCTGGAAATCCGATTGTTTATGGCGAAAAATTTATAGATAAAAATTTACCAACTATTTTAGTTTACGGTCATTACGATGTACAACCAGCTGACCCAATTGAACTTTGGAATTCTCCTCCGTTTGAACCTGTTATTAAAAAAACAGAAATTCATCCTGATGGAGCAATTTTTGCTCGTGGAGCTTGTGACGATAAAGGTCAGGTTTTTATGCATGTAAAAGCTTTAGAATATATGACCAAAAACAATAATTTACCTTGTAATGTAAAATTTATGATTGAAGGTGAAGAGGAAGTTGGTTCCACTAGTTTAGGTTGGTTTGTAAAACGAAATCATGAAAAATTAGCCAACGATATTATTTTAATATCCGATACAGGAATGATATCAAATACCCAACCTTCTATAACTACAGGTTTACGTGGTTTAAGTTATGTTGAAGTGGAAGTTACTGGACCAAATAGAGATTTACATTCCGGACTTTATGGTGGTGCAGTTGCAAACCCAATAAATATTTTAACCAAAATGATTGCTTCTTTACAAGATGAAAACAATCATATTACCATTCCTGGTTTTTACGATAAAGTACAAGAATTATCCGCACAGGAAAGAGCAGAAATGGCAAAAGCTCCTTTTTCATTAGAAAACTACAAAAAAGCTTTAGATATTGATGAAGTTTATGGCGAAACTGGTTATACTACTAACGAGCGTAATTCTATCCGACCAACATTAGATGTAAATGGTATTTGGGGTGGTTATACGGGCGAAGGTGCAAAAACAGTAATTGCCAGTAAAGCATATGCAAAAATTTCTATGCGCTTAGTACCAAACCAAGATTGGAAAGAAATTTCAAAATTATTTAAAAAACATTTTGAAAATATTGCGCCAAAATCTGTAAAAGTTAAAGTTACTGAGCACCACGGCGGACAAGGTTACGTTACTCCTATTGATACTGTTGCTTATAAAGCTGCCAGTAAAGCTTATACTAAAACCTTTGGTGTAACTCCAATTCCACAACGTTCTGGTGGAAGTATTCCTATTGTTGCACTATTTGAAGATGAGTTAAAAAGTAAATCTATTTTAATGGGATTTGGGTTAGATAGTGATGCTATTCACTCTCCAAACGAACACTTTGGCATTTTCAATTATTTAAAAGGCATTGAAACCATTCCGTTATTTTATAAGTATTATACAGAAATGAGTAAATAAACAAACTAAAAAAGCCTGTCTGAAAAATAAAAATTACGTCAACCTGAACTTGTTTTAGGTTCTCATAAGGATACGTAATCCGTATGATGAGATTCCCAGTCAAGCTGAGAATGACGAATTTTATTAGATTTCAGACAGGCTTTTAAAATTAAAAATTACAACTTTAAATTTTCTTTACATATTTTGTAATAATTACAATTTGAGTAGGTCCAACTTTACCTTCAATAAATTCTGCATTATCCGGGTCTAATGAAATTCTTCGTACTGCTGTGCCTTGTTTAGCAACCATACTAGAACCTTTTACTTTTAAATCTTTTATTAAAACTACAGAATCTCCGGTTTGTAAAACAACGCCGTTTACATCTCTATGAATTACTTTATCTTCAGGTGCTTCTCCTTCTCCAGTAGCTTTTGCCCACTTTAAATTTTCATCCTCCAAATAAAGCATATCTAACAAATCTTGCGGCCAACCTTCTGCTTTTAAACGAGTTAACATTCTCCACGCAACTACCTGAACAGCAGGTTGTTCGCTCCACATACTATCATTTAAACATCTCCAGTGGTTTGCATCCACATGGTCTGGGTTTTCAATTTGATCTATACAAGTTTCACAAGCTAAAATACTATCATCAACAGTTCCTCTAGGAGCAGGTGGAACCTTATAAACACCTAAATTATCGGTAGTTCCGCACAATTCACATTTTGATCCACTTCGTTCTTGTAATTTTTTTTCTACACTCATTTTTTATTTTTTAATGTTGCAAAAGTACACTTTAATAACAATTTAGCAAATAACCATTTATATACTCACTTTTTGGGCGTTTCATTTTTTTTTAATTCAAAAAAAATGGTCGGGCTATTTGTTACAAATCCTCGCTATCGCTGTGGGTTTTTCACGTCTATCCCTAACGCAATAAAATTTTTAATATAACTTTAAGATACTATAATTTTGTTTTTTACGTTATTTGCATAACAAACTACTAGGTTATGCTTAAAAAATTCTTCTGGATGTGTTCTGGTGCAGACACTAACATCTTAAAAAACAGTTCAAAAGCAGAGCAAATAAAATTTATTGGTATAGGTGGTACCGTATTTTTTACTGCTGTTATGGCAACAATTGCAGCTTCTTACGCGCTTTTCACCGTTTTTAACAATTATTATTCTGCTATATTTTTTGGCATTATATGGGGATTATTAATTTTTAATTTAGACCGATTTATCGTTTCAACAATAAAAAAAAGCACAAGCAAATGGCAGGAGATTGCACAAGTAACTCCCAGAATTATATTAGCCATTATAATTGCAGTAGTAATTTCTAAACCATTAGAAATGAAAATTTTTGAAAAAGAAATTAATCAGGTTTTACTTCAAAAAAAGAACGATTTAACTTTAGCAAACAAACAACAAGTAGCAACTTTATTCACTCCAGAAATTCAAAAAAAACAAAAGGAAATTGAACAACTAAAACAAGAAATTAATACCAAAGAAACAGAAACAAACAACTTATACGAAACCTACATTGCCGAAGCTGAAGGTAGAAAAGGAACTAAGTTAATTGGAAAGGGACCAGTTTATAAAGAGAAAAGAGAAAAACACGACGCTACTTTAGCAGAATTACAACAATTAAAAACCAACAATCAAGCTAAAATTAACCAAATAGAAAATGAAATAACTACTTTACAAACGCAACAAAACAATCAAGTAGTAGCATCACAACCAATAATCGATAATTTTGATGGATTAATGGCAAGAATAAATGCACTAAACAAATTACCTTGGCTACCTTCCTTTTTTATTTTTTTACTTTTTTTAGCAATAGAAACGGCTCCAATTTTCTCAAAGTTAATTGCTTCAAAAGGTGAGTACGATTATAAATTTCAAGATCACGAAAACGCTGTAAAATCATGGATTATTCAAAAAGAAAAACAACGTTCTAATTTAGCTCATGCAGAAACTTCTTTAAATAACGATATATATAATGAGCTTGAAAATGAAAAAGAAATTTACAACTATAAAAAACAAAAAGCACAATCCATACTTCAACTGCAGGCAGATGCTTTTTATAAAGCTCAAAAAAAAGTTATTGGGTAAAATATTTACCTATTTAATTAAGGGATAAATAGTTACGCTATAACCCAACCAATTTTGTAATTTATGGTAAATTACTTGTTGGTCTTCTAAAGAAAAATCTTTAATTCTGGTTTTATGAGATCCTCCATTTAATACCATTTTCAAAAAGTTAACATGCGATTTTGGATTAGGAGCACAAGCTCCCCAAGTATCGTACCCTCCATAAATATAAAGAATTTTATTTCCTTGATTTTCTACATAATTTCTAACTTCTTTAATGTAATTAGGATTAAAAGTTAAATCCACATTTTTAGGCGCAAAACGTTTATTTGTTGGATGATGTACTACTTTGAGTAAATCTTTAACCGGCGTAGTATCAAACCCATAATAACCTAATTCAGTTTCATGCTGGTAATAACTTGGTAACAAATTAAAGTATGTTTTATCACTATAAAAACTAATACCAACTATTTTATTTAGGTAATTAAACTGTTCTTTAGCTGTAGCATTTTTAGTTGGAATTTCGTTACATTTTCCTCCCCATTGCCAAAATGAAAAAGGAAATTCTAAAATCGCATATTCTAAGGCTTCTTTTTTAGATAATTCTGTGAAATTCATTTTTTTTGTATTCGAATAATTATTGATTTCCAACAAAACGCTATCTCTATTTTGTAAAACTTGTCGCTGAAATTTTAAAATTTTTGCTCTGCAAGTTGCTGTTCCAACAGAATTTATGTGATTTATAGTTCTTACATCTTCTTGTCCATTTATTAAAGGCGCAACATAAGGCACTGCTACATCCACATCATACGGATATTTCGATTTGTAAATTAATACCGTTTCCCCTCCTTTACTAATTCCTGTAGAAAGCCATTTGCCTGTGTATAAAGTTTTTAATTTAGTAACTAATTGATGGTAATCTTCTACTGCCTGATTATTTTTTAAATAGTTCCAAGGAATAGAATCTGGTCTCGACTTTCCATAAAACCGATATTCTACCTGCACTTGATTTCCTTTTAAAATCTTACTCAATTCATAAGTTCGTGGGGTTGCATTATAACCTTCCGTAACTAAAATGGTTGGTTTTTTAAAAGAAGCATGAGATAGATAAACATAGTGTTTAAAAGTTCCTGCTGCTAGGTTATTATGATCTAAAGGTTCATTTATAACCAATTGAAAAACATTGGTAAAATGGTCTTTAGCATCCATTTTAGTAATTACCGCGTC
>DGOU01000155.1 GCA_002390165.1 Lutibacter sp. UBA4458 | reverse complement strand
CATTTTCTGTTAGGGAATAAACTGTTGAATTATATAATAAAAATCATCATTTTATATTTTTTATTTATATTTGATTAACAAAAAGGGGGATAAGTTTTTATTTTATCGTGCATTGAAATAAGATGTTCACATTATATAACTAATTCCTATGAAGAATAAGTACTTTTTATTATCACTATTTATCTGGGCGTTCTGTAGTTTTTTGACTGCACAACATATTAGTGAATTTACTTCTTTATCCGGAAGTAATCAAACCACAGATTTTCGATTGCCAGATACACATACATTTCAATATATTATTGAAGAACAAGATGCTTTAACTGAAGGAGGAATCTTACCTGATGTAACAGATTTTGCTGGTTATGTTCCAATTGATTCGAGCAGTAAATTTGGTTATTTATCCATTAATTCTGAAACTGCTCCTGGGGGTGTAACTATATTGGATATTGAATTTAATGATTCATTAGGTAAATGGATTGTCAATAATTCTGAGGCGGTAAATTTTAGTTTTGGTTTATTCTTATCGAACATAGTTGGTGAAACAATTGCAAATTGTTCGGGAACCGTCACTCCGTGGAATACAATTATTACATGTGAAGAAGTTACAAATAAGGATCTTAAAAAAGAACAACCATCAACACCTGATGAATGGCTGATGGTTGATGGAGATATAAATGGGTATAATGGTTATGGTTGGGCAATAGAAATCGACCCTAAAACAAAAAAAGTAATAGATCAAGACGGAGGTAGAAACGGAAGTGATAAACTTTGGGCAATGGGAAATTTTAAGCATGAAAATGCAGTTGTTCATCAAAATAGAAGAACAGTTTATCAAGGCGCTGATGATACAAATGGTGAAGGTTATCTATTCAAATTTATAGCAGATGAGGCTGAAGACTTAAGTTCCGGTGCACTTTATGTTTATATAGGAGATAAATCGGGAAACGGTGATTGGATCCAACTAGATAATAATACAATAAGTGAGCAGAATTCAACCTTAGAACAATGTGCAAATAAGGGAGCAACCAATTTTGGTGGCATTGAAGATGTTGAAATAGACCCGATTGATGGAATGATCTACTTTGCTGTTAAAAGAGAAGATCTTGGATCTGATGGTAAAAAAGGGGTGGTTTATAGGTTTAATGATTCTGATCCACTTGATGATACAGGTATTACAGATATGGAGATATATGTTGGAAATCAAAGTTATGACGGGGTTGATTGGGGAGATGGAAATGACAATTTGGTTTTTGATAATCTTGGTAATTTATGGGTAGCCCAAGATGAAAGTGGTTCAGGAGGTCAAAGAAACTATATTTGGGTAGTTGATAAAGATCATACACAACTAGACCCAAAAGTAAAAATATTTGCTCAAGCTCCGTATAAAAGCGAACCAACTGGCCTAACTTTTTCTCCCGATTATAAATATTTATTTATGTCGATTCAACATCCAGATTCAGGCAATACAACCAGTAACCAACCAGATGCCTTTGGTGATCCAAAAACATTTGATAAAGATGTTACTTTGGTAATATCATTAAAAGAAAATCTTAATGCGAATTTATTGGCTACAAGTGAGGAAATTATGATAAGTCAATACTATGAAGATGAAGCATCGAACAGTAAGTGGGTAGAGGTAAAAAACATTTCGAATAAAATTATTTCAGCAGGTTCTTATTTTTTAGGCCTTTACGATCAGAACGATTTAAATAATATGACTATTACTGCTCCCACCATGACTGAGCCTATACCGGAAATGGATATTGATGCAGTGATTTTATTTAAAAACACGGGAGCTTCTTTACCAATTAATGAAAATTTAGGAAATGCTAATCAGATAGAAACAGCGGTTTGTGATTTTGACGGAGATGATGTTATTTTAATATCTTCTACCCCAGGAAATATAAGCCATACAAATAGAAGAGATATCATTGGTGAAGATGGAATCTGGGGAATGAATACAAATTATATAAAAGGTGGTAACAATTCGGGTATTCCCGATAAGATTTTTGACATGAATAATTGGATGGTTCTAACAAAAGTCGACACAGATACGGCTTATACAAATACTAATTTGGCATTGGGGACTCATGAAATTGGTGCTTCTGAATGGGATGGCAGCAATTGGAACAACTCAACCATTCCCGATAAGACAAGAAATGTAGAGATAAATGGAAATTATTCTCCTACTATAGGTGGGTTGACGGCCTATAATTTGACCATTAATTCTCCTTTCGGATTTGATAATGGATCTGGGGAAAGTATACTTGTATTTAATGATTTATCTATTAATGATGAATTTGTTATTGGAGATACCGAATCTTTGGTTATGTATAACAAAAATGCTGTAATTACAGGTATTATTGAGAAAAATGAAAGTTCTACTTTGAGAAATAATGCACATGATATTACCTATTGGACTTCGTCTGTGGAAAATGAAACCATAGAAAATGTTTTTAGCGGAGTGAATCCGAATAGAATATTTTATTTTGATCAGACGAAATCCATTGTATCCGATCCTGACAATGACCCCGACGGGACCTATTGGGATGTTTGGCAGATTGCAAATAATAGTATGATTCCGGGAGAGGGTTATGCGGCAGAAGGACCAACAGGTGAAACAGGAATTCACAATATTTCATTTTCGGGCGCACCTAATAATGGAGATATATTTTATACATTAAAAGGTAATTTTGGAGATGGTGACCCTGATAATGATTTTAATTTAATAGGAAACCCTTATCCTTCTGCCATTGACATTGATCTTTTTTTTGAAACAAATGCAGATTATTTGGATCCTGAAGCACCATTAAATCCTGAAGCATATTTTTGGACACATACCACAGAAATTTCTAATGGAAACTCTGGTGATTTTGTATCTTCTGATTATGCTACATATAATTTGACCGGTGGTACAGGAGTGGGAATTGATCCTCCAACAAGTAATATTGGTTCTGGCCAGGGTTTTTTTGTTAGAGCTATTAATCCAGGTGAAATTGAGTTCAATAATTCCATGCGAATTGTAAATAAGAATCAACAATTTTTTAAATCGAATGTATCTAAAAAAACAATCATTGAAAAAGATAGAATTTGGTTGAATTTAACAACTGACCAAGGAGGATTCAATCAGATACTAATCGGTTTTGATAAGAGAGCTACTAATGGTATTGATAGAGGTTTTGACACGACGCCATTAAAAAGGGGAAACCCTATTATTTTTTATTCATTAATAGAAAATAAGAAATTTGTCATTCAAGGTCTGTCTTCTTTTACGAATGATCAAATAATTGGCCTGGGTATGGAAACAAAAAGTGCACCAAGAAATTTCACAATTAGTATAGCTCAGTTGGAAGGTGAATTAAAAGAGACCAATGTATATTTGGTAGATCATGAGTTAAATATTATTCACAATTTAAAGCTTTCCGATTATCAATTTGAACAAATAATAACTGGAGATTTTAGTAGTCGTTTTTCTTTGCAGTTTACAAACTCAGCTTTAGATGTATCAGAACAAAGTTTAGAAAATAATTTCACCATTTCAAATAGTATAGAGGGCCTAGAAATTAAAGGAAGCAAAGTAATATCTAAAATAGAAGTTTATGATATTTTGGGTAAATTGTTAATTAAGAATGATCCAAATAAACAGAATTTTATTTTAAAAACAAACAATATTAAAAAAGGTACTTTATTAATTGTTCGATCAACTTTTACAAATGGTATTGTGCTTAGCAAAAAAACTATAACATATTGATTTTTTAAAAACAACAATTTAAATTAATTGAAATGGTATTAATAGCTTTTTAAGCTAATGTTTTAATTAAATAGTTTTCTAAATCAAGCAATTTTTTATAAGTTTAATTCTTTAAATCTGAAAAGGGTTTACCTATTTTTTTATTCGAAATTTGAAAATTTCGACATTAAATAATACCTTTTCTTCAACTATAAAAAACTTCAATTTATTTTTTATCTTACTAAATTAAATACATTTGTTTGGTATTAAAATTATCGGTTTGGTCTAAAATATTAATCAAAAACAAAAGAAGGTATAATATTTGCAAATCTGATTTTAGTTAAAATTTAAAGCATGAAAAAAATACTTTTCTTGGTGTCAATTTTGTTTTCAGTTTTATTATCTGCTCAAGAGAAGCATACTGTGAATGGCATTATCAAAGATGCTCAGAACGGTGAGACAATTTTTGGAGCTTCTGTTTATTTTAAAAATACGAATACAGGTGTTTTAACAAATGAATATGGGTTTTATTCAATTACAGGATCTGGTGGTACTTTTACTTTGATTGTATCTTATATGGGGTATGATGAGATTGTTCAAGAAATAGATTTAGATAAAGATCAAAA
>DGOU01000045.1 GCA_002390165.1 Lutibacter sp. UBA4458 | reverse complement strand
GTTTATTATGGAGAAGAAGCTACTGTAACCGTCAAGTGAATAAAGACAGTACTGAACCAGTCGTGCCGCGTTTTAGGACCACTTCGGACAAATTTCAGAACCAGTGAATGACATACGGAGAACCACTTAGGTTTAGAATCCCATACAAGGCGGTGTTGAGTTCTTTTATTGTTGTTAGTGCAATCTCATAATGTCACATTGTTGACATCCTTGCCTGTCCAGAAATTGAAAGTGCGTACCTGTGTGAAAAACTACTCAGATTAATAACGACAATGGCATATGAAAGATAAAGAATCCAACAGCTATCGGTCTGTTGGATTCTGTTGTTGTATAAAGATGATTTAAATCGATAAATTGGGTTTCCTTCAGTGAAAACAATTCTGAAAGTTGACTACAATCTCTTTGAAACATCAATCGCAAATTATGATCCACGCCCAACAGCAGTCGAAATTGCATCTTCGGCTGCTATAACAGTCAAGTAAGAATGAACAGTTTTCGTCATTTAGTTTTGAACAGTTTTCCGAAATTAAGATTGAACACTTATTTCGGAAAACAAAGTTTTAATGTATTTCATTCTTAATCTGTCATCCTCTTCACTAAAAGAGATTATTTCACTACGATGTAGAAGTAGATTTAGAGTTGCTGTGGTAAGAGTGGGGTCTCCAAAGAATTTACCCCACTCATTCGGTCCATTAAAAATCGGGTACCTGTGTAAAAAACTATTCAAATAATTCACTACAAATGGATTAAGAATTTCTGGAAAGTTGCAGGGAATGGCTTTCATATAATGGCTTCCATAGGGGCAACACTGGGAAAATGTATATGTATGGAACATTTGTAATTGTCCATGTAATAATTTTAGCTGATGAAACCGGGAGATGCATGTGACTCTATGCATCTAATTCCTTAGTAATTTTGTAGATAATAGTTATTATCTAATTGAGTATACAAAATTTGGATTTAAATATATAATATTATTAGAATGTATATAATTTAGTAAAGAAACTATATCATATTAAAGTAATAGGACTGATTATTAATGTCTACAGAAGAAATAAATTACATAATTAACGAGACTGATTCAATTACATTAACAGGAGTAGAAAAGAGAGATATAGAAGGAATTTATAGATATGTTGCAAGGAATATTATTGGAGGTCCGCTTCAACCATCAGATTTTTTTTCGTACAAAGATGAATTTTCGAATAAGACAGATAGAAATTCTAAGAAAAACCAACTTTTTTCTAGAAGGCCTAAAAGTAATTCATTTTATGCCATTTCATTCTTCATTTCAGCTGATATTAAGCATATGATATTTATACGCCAAGAAATGGATAAATCATTTGGAAATAAATCAATTGCAATGGGTAATTTACTCAGTAAAGGGTATACTGAAGTAAGTGATAGTGAATACATTACAAAGAAAAAGCCGGGAGAGATTATTTCAGACACTTTCCATGTGGATTGTTGGAAATATTCTCAAGTAAATTATGCAGATTTTATCCCCGATTTCCAGGTTGTTTTTGCAGAATAATTCCTTAAGGAGTTGAAACAAGTGAGTGAAAAATGGGATAATTTAATCAATTATTTTCCACAGCCGTTTAATACGATTCATGATATACGAGTTTATCTTTTTCTGGATTTCCCAAGAATTTTTAGTTTTAAAAATGTAGAAGATAAATTATTTATCGCATATATAGGTGAATTTAATTATGAAAATTATGATGCGACTTGGATAATTGCTGAAGTTGACTTAGGTATCATAAATAATATGGTTTCTGGTAAAATATTAATTAAAGAAACATTAATAAATCATTACCATAATGAATATAAAATAATTATTAATGAAGATGAGGAATCAGTACAATCAATAAATGATTGTTTAGAAATAGAAAATTTAATTCCAAGCGATAGTTTTTATTTAACAACTCAAATACCAAATGAAATTGATTTATATGAATTTATGAACGTTAAAATTGGAATTAATTATAAAGATGAAATTATAATTGATTTTAATGAAGATGTAAAATCTGGTATAGGAGGAAATCTTAATAATACTACTGATAATAATTTTATTGAAATAAGGATTTTTGACGAAATATTAAATATAGAAAAAATAAGTAGTCAGAGATCTCTCAATAGAGAAGCTGCCTAAATAAAAGGAGTACTTAGATGGAACCAGTTCTAGAGTTTAAGGGTTATCATATTAAGGAAATTATATATAATGATGAAATACCTAAAGAAATAGAAAACAAGGATGAAAAAGGATCTAGTGTACAAAGAACGATTGAAGCTGGAATTACAGAAGATAAAAAAAGAGCTAATATAAATATAAAAATGGATGTTATAGATTTTAAGCGAAATAGATCAATCTCAGTTCGCATTGGTGGAATTTTTAATATTAATGGTGATTTTTCTGAAGATGAAATTAAGAGATATTTAGGTATAAACGGTGTTGCTATTCTTTATCCATATGTTAGGTCAATTATATCAATGATATCTAGTTTAGACTCTACAAGTGCAATAGTTATTCCTACAATTAGTACTTTAGAAGATGAGAATTAATATTCATTTCTTGTTACATAAAGCAGTTGTAACCGTCAAGTCAAAATTTGCAGTTTTTGCTCGTTTGAAAAGAACACCTTTGCTTAAAATACATAAAAACGGGTACCTGTGTAAAAAACTATTCAAATTATTCACTACAATTGCATGAAGAATTTCTAGAAAGTTGCAGGGGGTGGCTTTCCAATAAATGCTTCCGCATAAATTATCAAACTAGTAAATTGTCATAATTTAAGTGGAGCCACCCATGATAATTTAATCGGTAATTTTTGATAAACAATTTTGAAGTGTATTATTTTTTTGCTGTAACGCTGACGATTTAATTAGAAATTGTAAACATATTTAGCATGGGTGGCACCTTTTGTTTTTTGGAAATCGTCAAGCTGCCTCTCAAAATTATATAGAAAATCCAGCAGTNNTGATAAACAATTTTGAAATGTATCAATTATTTGATCTTTATCGAGCAATTTAACTAGAAATGGCAACCCTATTTAGCATGGGTGGCACCTTTAACCGAATCTTAACGAAGCAATGATTACTTAATTACATGATAACCATCTATATCATGTAAGAAGTGCACACGGTCATCTCTGTCGTTTAAAATAAATAAAGACGCTTGTATGCTACGGGCGCCTTGTTCATTTATTTTGTTCAGTTTGATTACATTTAAAAGCTACTTTTGTGTTGAAACAGGATTACAAAATTCTCTGGATATTTCCTGAAATCAGCGTATTTATTTAGTTCTGTTAATGCACCTGACAAAATCATTTCTCTTCGGTACTCCGAATCATCAAACAATCCAGGTCCGCTTAATTGCAGAGAAAGAGACGATCTATGTGACTTGGTCACTTAGATCGTCTCTTTCATAATAAATTCGCGTCCAAGGGATGACTGANNATCTATTGAATATAATTCATGTGCTTCCATACTCTCCTCGAGAGGATCTTCCTCAAATCTCCGCTTGTTCTGTTTTTTAGTTGAAGTTATTATTTCTTATCCTACAAATAAAACAATTGATATTCAATGAGTATAAGCAAGCCCACAAGTACACCGATTTGTCCCGAATAACAGATGGTAAGAGGAAGGAAATTCCTGATTAACTCGTTGCACTTCAATTGCAAATTCTTCGTTGTCTTTGGGTACTTGTGAGAGCATATTTGCTTTTTCTTGCGTATCAATATGAGCTCCTGGTGGTACGAATCGATTTGGCGCAATTCTTACCCCGTTGGTAATGATGGCATCATATGAAATAAATGTGCCTTCTTCGACAATGGCATCATAAACCATGGACCTGAATCCAACAAATACGTGATTTCCTATGAAACATGGCCCATGGACAAGTGCACCATGTGCAATCGTCACTTCATTTCCAATAAATATAGAATAGCTTCCATCACCGACAGAAAGTTTTTTATTTAATAACCCATGTAATATAACACCGTCTTGTATATTAGAATTTGAACCAATATAAAAGGGTGTGCCTTCATCTGCCCGGATACTAACATTTGAAGCAATAAAGACGTTATCGCAAATTTCAACATCTCCGATGACGCTGGAAAATGGGCTAATAAAGGCTGTGTCATCAATAAATGGATATCGTTGAACAGGATTAAA
>DGOU01000134.1 GCA_002390165.1 Lutibacter sp. UBA4458 | reverse complement strand
TCTTCACTTACAACTGGAAAATGATTTCTACTAGAATTTACAATGGCATTATGAACAATTTCTCCAAGAAACATTTCAGGGTTTATAGTAATAAAGTCTTTTTCAATTACTTTTTCAATATCTAACATCATCAATACATTTTTATCTTTGTTGTGCGTAATTAATTCTCCTTTTTTGGCTAATTCTGTTGCGTAGATGTTATGTGGTGTAAATTGTTTAGAAATTAAAAAAGAAATAGAAGCAACAATCATTAATGGTACAAAAAGCTCATACCCACCGGTTATTTCTGCTATTAAAAATATTGCAGTTAAAGGGGCTTGTAAAACACCAGCCATTAAACCTGCCATACCAACCATAGCAAAATTAGTAAGTGAAAGATGATGTTGTAAAATATTACTATAATTAATTACCATGGCAAATACAAAGCCAGTGATACTTCCAGTAAACAATGTTGGAGCAAAAACACCACCAATACCACCTGCACTAAAAGTAAGAGACATAGCAACTACTTTAAAAATTACAAGGCCAACTAAAAGAGCTATTATAGTCCAAATATTCCCAATTTTAATGTTAAAAATATTGTTCAATATAACATTTCCAACATTTCCTTTTAAAATATTGTTAATAGTTTCATATCCTTCACCAAATAATGGAGGAACAAAAAACACGATAATTCCAATTAATAATCCGCCTATTAAAAGTCTGTGATATGGGTTTTTAAATTTTTTAAAATAATCACTAATAAAAAAGTACATTTTGCTAAAATAAACAGAGATTCCAGCAGTAAAAACACCTAATAAAACATAAAAAAATACATCATTTAAAATAAACTTTTCCTGTAATTGAAAGTGAAGCAATACATCATCGCCTAAAAAGAAATAAGAAGTTAAAATAGCGGTAATAGATGCTAACAATAAAGGAATCATAGAAGCTAAAGTTAACTCTAAACTAAAAATTTCAACCGCAAAAACAATGGCTGCTATTGGAGCTTTAAAAATAGAAGACATAGCACCTGCAGCAGCAGCACCAATTAATAGAGTTCGAGTAGTTTGGTTTAAATGAAACATTCTTGCAAAGTTAGAGCCCAAAGCTGCACCGGTAGCTACTGTAGGTCCTTCTAACCCAACAGAACCTCCAAAACCAACTGTTAATGGTGCTGTAAAAATGGAAGCCCACATTTGATGGCCCGGCATTATTCCTTTTTGTTTTGAAATAGCGTATAACGTAGAAGGAATTCCGTGTCCAATTTTTTTCTTTACCACATATTTTATAAAAATAATTACAATTAATAACCCAATAATTGGAAATATAAAATAAAAGGCTTGATGAATGTCCTTTATAAATTTACCCTCAAGTAAATGTTGTATAAAGTGGGTGAAGTTTTTTAAAACCACAGCGCCTAAACCAGCCATAAAGCCAATAATAGCACTAGAAATTGCAATGAAATTTTTATTGGAAATATGTGCATATCTCCATTTTAAAAATTTTATAAAAAACGATTTGGATTGTACTCTTTTCATTATATAATTAATCTAACGCCGCCTAATTCTTCTATTTTATAAGGAAACTTATCACTTGGAGAACCAATAAACATAAAGTTTATAGGGATATTCCATTTTTGTGAAAGTTCTTTAATTAATTTTGGGCTAAATTTTCCAGGAACACTTATAAACTCAATGGCTATTTCAGGGTATTCTCTATCTAAAAAATCAATTTCTTGAGTTAAATTTTCTGGCATAGTTTGCCCTTTATCTATTACAATAACTATTTTAATTTTTTTGGTATGCTCATTTTTTAAAATATAAAGCATTACTTTATTAAGTGTAGATATTTTATCTCCTTTTGTAAAAAATACAAATTCCTGAGAATTTATTTTGTTAATGGTTCTTAAAATATTTTTATCCGTTTTTAAAACAAAATTACGTACAGGATCAAATATGGTATGAATTACATTTAGTAAAAATGTTAATAAAACTGTTCTGTTTAACATAATTGTAATAAACAAAATAGTTGGAATAAAGTAATTTAGAAAAATAACCAGATTACTAGGAGAATCATCTTTTGGAACCATTAGCACATTTCCAATTAAAGCTATAGTTACTGCAATAATTGCAAAAAGAACGGACATCCAAGAAGCTTTTTCAGGGCGTGGTAATTTATTTCTTTTCACCTTTAATAAAATATTACCAACCCCAAATAATATCATTACAGATAAAAATGAAATAGTATAAACCCCTGCTAATAATTTTACTTTTCCATTAGTAATAAGCAACACGGATACAGATAAAAAGAAAAACATTAAAATAATTCTATAAGAACTTCCTTTTTTGTTTTTCTTTAGAAAAAATTGAGGTAAAATTCTATCTAAAGTCATACGCTCTAATAAACCAGAAACTCCAACAAAACTAGTAAGTACAGCTCCACTTAAAACTAAAAATGCATCAATAGATATTAAGGTGGCTATCCATTCGCCTCCAACATGTTGCCCCATTTCTACTAATAAAGTATTTTGGTAAGAATCACTTTGCAATACCGGAATAGCAAATAATGCTAACGCAAATACAGCCATTAATGGGTTTATAATACTTACAATAGACCACATGTTTTTTAAGGTTTTTGGGAAAACACCTTTTTCTTGTTCTTCAACAAAATTTGCGGAACTTTCAAATCCAGAAACTCCTAACATGGACGCAGCAAAGCCTAAAAATATAGCGTTTGAGATACTACCTCCACTTCCTGAAAAATGCCAGTTTTCTATAAACAACATAAAACCATCATTAGTACTTAAATAATAAATAATAAACCCGCTTAAAATAAGTAGAGAGGTTAAATGAAATAGAAAAATACCAATCGCAACCTTTGCAGATTCTGTAATTCCTCCTATTGCTAATGCCGCAAAAAAGGCTAATAGAACTATGGTTGCAATAATAATTGGCATGGATGGAATTAAATGATGTAAATAATGAATTCCTTCATTTGCTGAAATTACAGCTGTTGCCATATACGACAATAAGGTTAAAGTGGCTGCAAAAGAAGCCATTCCTTTACTGGTTGTATTTAATAAAGCATTGTAGGCGCCACCATTTAACGGCAAAGCCCCAACAACTTCTCCATAAATTCCTCGAAATAAAAATAATACAAGAGATACAATTAATAAAGTAATCCATGCATATTGACCAGCAAAAGCAATTGCTAATGCAGAAACGTATAAAACGGATGAACTAATATCATTACCACAAATTGCAGTGGATGCTAATTCATTTAGTTTTTTATGGACTTTAACTTTCATAGTTTTTTAGTTATGTTATAAATCTATTTTCAAATTTAATTCTTTTAATTGTTCTTCATCAATTGATGAAGGAGCATCAATCATTACATCACGGCCTTTGTTGTTTTTAGGAAATGCAATAAAATCTCTAATAGTTTCTTGTCCTCCTAAAATAGCAACTAATCTATCTAATCCAAAAGCAATTCCACCATGTGGAGGTGCGCCAAATTCAAAAGCATTCATTAAAAATCCAAATTGTTCTTTAGCTTTTTCAGGAGTAAAGCCTAAATGTTTAAACATTAATGCCTGCATATTTTTATCGTGAATACGTATAGATCCTCCACCAATTTCATTTCCATTTAGTACTAAATCATAAGCATTAGCTCTAACTTTTCCAGGATCGGTATCTAACAATTCAAGGTCTTCAATTTTTGGTGAAGTAAACGGATGGTGCATGGCATGAAATCTTCC
>DGOU01000180.1:13739-14092 GCA_002390165.1 Lutibacter sp. UBA4458 | reverse complement strand
AGGATTTCAAAAATCGTATAATAATTATGCAAACACAAGTAGCACTACCGATAAACCCTACGCAAATATGGAAATTGGTTTTCTAAAAAACTTTATTTTAACCGCCGATTACAGTTATTACAATTATAATAATCGCTCTAATTCTATAAAAAACACCTATAACTTTTTAAACGCAAATTTATATTATCAGCAAAAAGATAGCAAGTGGGAGTTTAAAATTACCGCAGATAATTTAACCAATAACAAATCTTTAAATACCGATAGTTATAATGAAATTTCCGATAGTAATTCCACTTCATTTTACTTTATTCAACCACGGTTTTATATGTTTTCTGTAAAGTATAATTTGTAGG
>DGOU01000180.1:9533-13685 GCA_002390165.1 Lutibacter sp. UBA4458 | reverse complement strand
CAATCCCTAACGCAAAAAATAAATGGTGTTGTTTTATTAAAGAGCAGCTATTTTTGCAGTATAATTAGCAATTGTTGTAAATCTTTGTTAAATCCATAAAAAAGATAATTTAACCTTAAAATTAATTAAATTATTAAAAGTAAATGGCTAATTTTGAATGTAATATAATTGAAAAAGAAAATTTAATATGCTATATTTTAAGTATAAACATCTAATTTACCACAACAAAGAGCAACTGTAAAATAGAATTGTAATTTTTTAAATGAGTTTTTAATAAGCACAATTTAAGTTATCACAATAATATTTTTAACACATGTTCTACACTTTCAAGAGAATAATTTTTATAATTTTTATAATTCAGTTTTCGGTAAATTCATTTGCTCAAATGAGTAAAAAACAACGTTTAGATTCTTTAAAATTAGAATTAAAAAAATCTTTACATGATACTACCAAAGTTTATATACTTAATAAATTATCTAATAAGTACGCAGTAATAAAATCGGATTCTGGTATTTTCTATGCCAAAAAAGGATTAGAACTTGCAAAAACAATAAAGTGGAAAAAAGGTATAGCTTTATCTTCTCAACACCTTGGAGCTAGTTATGCAATAAAAGCCAATTATCCGTTCGCGTTAAAATATTATACTCAAGCCTTAGCTATTTATAACCAACTTAATGATAAAACAAAAATTGCGGGTATTATTAATGATTTAGGATTGTTTAATGTAGAGCAGCATAAAGAAAAGAAGGGGATTGAATATTTAAAAAAAGCGGTAACTATTAATAAATCTTTAAACAATAATAAAGGTTTATCTAAAAACTATGTAAATATTGGTTTGGCTTATAGTTATCTTAAAGATTATAAAAAATCAGAAACATATTATAATAAATCTTTAAAAATAAAGGAAAAATTAAAGGATAACTACGGTATTGTATTAGTACTTTTAAACGAGGCTGCAGACCAAATAGAATTAAATAAATTATGTGAAGCATCAGAATTATGTTTAAAAGCAAAGGTTATATGCGAACAGGAAAATATGGTATATAATTCCGCATTTTGTTATTCGTATTTAGGAGAAATATTTTTTAAAAAAGCCAAAGCGGCATCTTCTGTTAAAATAAATTGTAAGAATTTTTATAAAAACAATAAGCAAAACTTTTATAAAGCAAAAGAATATACTTTAAAATCGTTATCATTATTTAAAAAAGTGAAGGACTTATCTTCTATTTCATATTCCTACAAAATGCTATCTGAACAAGAGGAATTTTTGGAGAATTATAAATTAGCTTTAGTGTATTTTAAAAAGAATACTAAATATAAAGATTCTGTTTTTTCTAAAGATAGCAATATTAAAATAGCTAATATTCAGTTACAAAATGAAATTAATTTAAGGAAAAAGGAGTTAAAAGAGCATGATTTGGTAGTTCATAAAAAACAAGACCAAATGTATGTTTTAATAGCATTTCTTGTTTTAGGATTGGTTTTAGTATCATTTTATGTTTATTATCATAGCAGAAAACAAAAAATGGAACATCAATTAAATAGAATTTTAGCAACTAAAAATTTAGACCTTGAAAGAGCAAATGCAACAAAAGATAAGTTTTTTTCCATAATTTCACATGATTTAAGAAGTCCTTTTAATGCTTTAATTGGTTTAAGCGATTTATTAGTAACTAATTTTGATAATTATAAAAAAGATAAAACAAAAAAGATAGTACAATCAATTCATAACTTATCTGTTGAAACTCATAAACTTTTAGAAAATCTTTTAGAATGGTCTAGACTACAACGTAAAACTATTAAACCAAATTTTGAAATCGTTAATTTAAATAAAGTTACTGAAGATACTAATTCTATGTTAAAAAATGCTGCGGACAGCAAAAAAGTATTGCTTCAAAACAAAATTGATGCAGATATTAATGCTTTTTGCGATTTACAAATGACCAAAACTGTTATAAGAAACTTAATTTCAAATGCAATTAAATTCACATCTAAAGGTACAGTTGAAATTAGAGCTTTAAAAAAAGAATCTTTTGTAGAAATTCAAATTTCTGATACGGGAATTGGCATTCCGAAAAATAAAATAAACACACTTTTTACAATTAATAATAATGCTTCAACACCCGGTACTAATAACGAAAAAGGGACAGGGTTGGGTTTAGTAATTTGTAAAGAATTGGTTGAAATACAAGGAGGTGAAATTTGGGCGAAAAGTGAAGAGGATAAAGGGAGTACTTTTGTTTTTACTATTCCAATTAAAAGCTAATATTAAATTGCTTCTTTAAAAGGTTCGTTAAATTTGCATTATGAAAAAAATTAAACAAAACATACTTAATGAAATTTCTTTAACCGAAAAATCGATAAAGCAATACAAAGAGATGTCAAAACCTATAGCGCCTGATTGTGCAATTGGACGTATTTCTCGTATGGATGCAATTAATAATAAAAGTGTAGTTGAAGCTTCATTAAGGCAAGCAGAAAGTAAATTAAGAAATTTAAAACGTGTTTTTTCTAAAGTTGATACTAATGAGTTTGGTATTTGTTTAAAATGCAAACAACCAATTCCTTTAAAAAGAATTTTAATACGGCCTGAAAGTCTGTTTTGTGTAAACTGCTCACAATAAATCAATTACTGTAATTATAAATAAAATAATGGCAATAAAAAGACATCCTTCCTTGCAGGAATTTTCACGAGATCATCATCAAGCATTATTACTTTGTTGGAAAATTAAAGAAGGTTTTTCCAGAGGAATTTCATCCGAAAGAATAAAAATATATACCAATTGGTTTTATAAAAATCATATTATAGAGCATTTTAAAATGGAAGAAAAATATATGTTTCCAGTTTTAGATAGTAACCATGAACTTATTATTAGAGTAATGCAGGAACATAAATTGTTAGTAGATTTATTTACTAAAACAACCGAAATTGAAAATTCTTTAAAGCAACTTCAAACCGAATTAAAAAATCATGTTCGTTTTGAAGAGCAAATTCTGTTTAATGAAATTCAAAGTAAAGCCACCAAAGAAGAATTAAAAAGGATGGAGAAATACCATAAATTAGAAAAATTTGATGATAATTTAAACGATGTATTCTGGAAATAAATACACTATTTGTAAAAACGATTTTATAAATTAGTTGATAGTTATATATATAAAACGGTAAAACGCATATAATCAATAGTATAAGTTCATAATTTGTCAGGTCGAGCGTAGTCGAGACCTGTTTATATTTGAAATTGTTCTCCGTAAGGTTCGGGCTAACACTAACAAAGAGAATTACTAATTTAGCAATAAAAAATTAGCTATTAATATCAAAACAAAATTTTCGGAACAACATTTGTAAGTAAGTAAAAAGTATTAATTTTTAAAACAATAATTATGAAAAAAATATTCACCTTAATTGCACTTAATATAGTTGTATTTTCCGCCTTTTCGCAAACAAAAAATTTTATTGATCAACCCTATATTGAAACTAGAGCAAAAGTAGATACTTTAGTTTCGCCAGATAAAATTTATCTTCAAATTTTAATTACAGAGAAAGATACTAAAGGAAAAGTTTCGGTTGAAAAGCAAGAAAATAAAATGGCAACAAAATTAGTTTCTTTAGGAATTAATTTAAAAAAACAATTATTTTTAAGTGATGTTGCCAGTAATTTTAAAAAGTATTTTTTAAGACGACAAGATATTTTAAAAAGTAAATCCTATCAATTGGTAGTTTACAATGCACAATCTGCTGGAAAAGTGATTGTTGGTTTAGAATCTATAGGTATTTCTAACGTACATTTATTAAAAACTGAATATTCTAAATTAGAAAATTTAAAGCTTAGTTTAAAATCAAAAGCGGTTTCTAAAGCAAAAAAACAAGCTGAAGCACTTTTACAACCATTAAATCAAAAAGTGGGGGATGCTATTTATATTTCGGATATAAGCGGATATAATAATTATGGTATGCAGGGTAGAGCAGTAGGATTAAAAGTATCTTATGAGATGGCTCCAAAGGCAAATTTTGAACCTATTGATATCGATTTTCAAAAAATAAAAGTACAAAGCGAAATAAACATTAAATTTAGAATAGAATAAAACATTTAGATGCCAATAACCATAGAAGAATTTGATTTAAAAGAAGACGCTCAGCGTTTAATTAGTTGG
>DGOU01000180.1:0-9454 GCA_002390165.1 Lutibacter sp. UBA4458 | reverse complement strand
GATAAGGAAGTTGTAGGTCATGCAGAGTTGGATATTGAAGAAAAAAGAGTAAAAATTTCACGTTTATTAATTGCTAAAGAACATAGAGGAAAAGGTTTTGGTGAAAAAATGATGATTGCTTTGCTGAAATTTATTCAAAATAATTATCCAGATTTAAAAGTGTATTTAACCGTTTTTACATTTAATAAACCTGCAATTACTTTATATAAAAAATTAGGATTTATAGACGAAAAAATAGATGTAGATTTTATGAGATATCAGGGAGAAATTTGGGATAGATTAGAAATGGTGTTAAAATAGTATTGTGATTAGAGTTTAATAAATTTTATTTTTTGTTGGTTTGAGCGCAGTCGAGAATAGATTAGATTCCAAAAGAAGTCTCGACTACGCTCGACCAGACAGTTATTATTTAAAATTAGGAATAAATCAAGACGTTAACTATTGTCCTCTAAACTTTATAAGATGGATTTCTTATAAAAAACAAAACCCTCCAAAATTAGAGGGTTTATTATTTTTAATAATTATTTTAGGATTATAAGCTAAATGCTTTTTTTATAGCATCTACATAATCTAATTTTTCCCAAGTAAATAGTTCAACTTCTTTGGTTATTTCAGTTCCGTCAACGTTTTTAAAATGTTTAGTAACTGTTCTATTTTTCCTTCCCATATGTCCGTAAGACGCAGTTTCGGAATACATAGGTTCTCTTAATTTTAATCTTTTTACAATAGCTGCAGGTCGCATATCAAATAAATTTTCAATTATTTTTGCAATTTCTCCATCAGGTAAATTAACTTTTGAAGAACCATAAGTATTTACAAAAATACCCATAGGTTTTGCAACTCCAATGGCGTAAGAAACCTGAATTAAAATTTCATCTGCTACACCAGCAGCAACCATATTTTTAGCAATATGGCGCGTTGCATAAGCTGCACTTCTATCTACTTTACTAGGATCTTTTCCTGAAAATGCTCCACCTCCGTGAGCTCCTTTTCCTCCGTAAGTATCTACAATAATTTTTCTGCCAGTTAAACCAGTATCGCCATGTGGACCTCCAATTACAAATTTACCAGTTGGATTTACATGGTAAACAATAGCATCATTAAACAAAGGTTTTAATTTTTTAGGTAGTTTTGCAATTACTCTTGGTATTAAAATGGTAATAACATCTTGTTTAATTTTAGCCAACATTTTTGCATCATTTTTATCAAAATCATCATGTTGGGTGGAAACCACAATATCTGTAATTTTTACAGGAACATTATCGTCAGAATACTCAATGGTAACCTGACTTTTAGAGTCTGGGCGTAAATACGTTATTTCTTTGTTTTCTCTTCTTAATTTTGCTAATTCTAACAAAATTCGATGACTTAATTCTAAAGCCAAAGGCATATAATTGTCGGTTTCATTGCTTGCGTAACCAAACATCATTCCTTGATCGCCTGCGCCTTGATCTTCGTTAATACGCTCTACACCTTGGTTAATATCGTTAGATTGTTCATGAATGGATGAAAAAATTCCACACGAATTTCCATCAAACATATATTCACTTTTGGTGTAACCAATTTTATTAATTACATCTCGTGCAATTTTTTGAACATCTAAATAAGTTTTAGATTTTACTTCTCCGGCTAATATAACCTGACCAGTAGTTACCAAAGTTTCACAAGCAACTTTAGAATTTTTGTCAAATGCTAAAAAGTTATCCACTAATGCATCTGAAATTTGATCAGAAACTTTATCTGGATGACCTTCGGATACAGATTCTGAGGTAAATAAATAAGACATATCTTTTAAATTTTAATTCAATTTTAAAGGAAAGGATACAACTGCAAGTAAGCGCTAAGGAAAGTGGTTTAAAACCTGCTTTAGCATTTTTTTATGAGGTTGCAATCAGTACAAATCATTCCTCTTAGTTATTTCGGGTACAAATTTACAAAATCTAAAAACCAAAAAAAACAAAAAGTGATTTTTATTTTAAAATAGGTTGCTTTATAAAAAATTATTGTGTTAATTTGTTCGCTAGTTCATACACTTTTTGACTATTGTTATCAAGAAAGGCAGAGGGAATAGACCCTGTGAAGCCTTAGCAACCCTTTACTTTGTAAAGAAGGTGCTACATTCTACCTATTTTTGGATAGATAACTCAACGTAATTACTTCAGGTAATTATCTGCATTCTCTTCTAACAATATTATTTAAGTACAGCTAACCAAAATTTATGGTTTAGATAATTTATAAATAATATTTAATGAATACCTTAAAACACATAAGCTTATATAACTTTATTTCTGAAAAAGGAAAAGTTTACTCAAGCATTCCGTTATCCTATCAATTGTTTGGAAAACCGTTGTATACTGCTCCAATTGTGTTAATTAATCATGCTTTAACAGGAAACTCAAATGTTACAGGTAGTGATGGTTGGTGGAATGCTATTGTTGGAAATTCTAAATTAATTGACACAAAAAAATATACAATAATAGCTTTTAATATACCTGGTAATGCTTATAAAACGAATGAAATTTTATTTGAATTTGATGAGTTTTCGGCTAACGACGTAGCTAAACTTTTTGGGGTTGCCTTACAACAATTAAATATTTTTAAACTATATGCAGCTGTAGGAAGCTCACTTGGTGGCGGTATTGCTTGGGAAATGGCTGTTTTATTTCCAGATTTAATTGAAAATTTAATTCCAATCGCTTCTGATTGGAAAACAACGGACTGGATTTTAGGTCATAATAGAGTGCAATTTCAAATTTTAGAAAACTCAAAACATCCTTTAAAAGATGCTCGTATGATGGCGATGCTTTTTTACAGAACTCCGGCATCTTTTGATAAGCGTTTTAATAAATCTATAAATAAAGAATTAGACATTTATAATATTGAAAGTTGGTTAATTCATCATGGAAATAAATTAGAAAGCCGTTTTACCTTGCATGCGTATAAGGTAATGACGCATTTATTAAGCTCTGTAAATTGCACAAAGAATTTTTATTCTGTCTCAGAAGCTTTTAAAACCATACAAGCAAAAGTAACTATGGTTGGTATAAATTCCGATTTGTTTTTTGTGCCTGAAGAAAATATTAATACGGTTCAACTTTTAAAAAATGAACATAAAAAAGCTTGTTATAAAGAAATAAACTCCATTCACGGGCACGACGCTTTTTTAATAGAATATAAGCAGTTAATAAATTTACTAAAGGAAATATTTTAGGAATAACCAATTAAACAAAATAAAATGAGCAACAACAAATTTGAAACCAAAGCTATTAGAACCCAATTAGAACATTCCCAATTTCAGGAACATTCCACACCTTTATACCTGACTTCAAGTTTTGTATTTGAAGATGCGGAAGAAATGAGAGCCTCGTTTACGGAAGAAAAAGAACGAAATATTTATTCCCGTTTTAGCAATCCAAATACTTCTGAATTTGTAGAAAAAGTGGTGCAGATGGAGGGTGCTGAAAATGGTTATGCTTTTGCTACAGGTATGGCAGCTGTTTTTTCAACCTTTGCAGCACTTTTAAATAGTGGCGATCATATTGTATCGGCACGTTCTGTATTTGGTTCAACACATTCTTTATTTACCAAATATTTTCCAAAATGGAAAATTACAACTTCCTATTTTGATATCCATAAACCTGAGGAAATAGAATCTTATATTCAGCCAAATACTAAAATTTTATATGCAGAATCTCCAACAAATCCAGGAGTTGATATTGTCGATTTAGAATTGTTAGGGAACATTGCTAAAAAGCATAATTTATTGTTGGTGATAGATAATTGTTTTGCAACACCATATATTCAACAACCTATAAAATTTGGAGCCGATTTAGTAATTCATTCTGCTACAAAATTAATGGATGGTCAAGGGCGTGTTTTGGGCGGTGTGGTGGTTGGAAAAACCGAATTAATTCGTGAGATATATTTGTTTTCAAGAAACACAGGGCCGGCATTATCACCTTTTAACGCTTGGGTATTATCCAAAAGTTTAGAAACTTTAGCGGTTCGGGTAGATAAACATTGTGAAAATGCTTTAAATTTGGCGACCTTTTTAGAAAGTCATAATCAAGTTTCAAAAGTTAAATATCCATTTTTAAAGTCACATCCACAGTTTAAAATTGCTAAAAAACAAATGAAATTAGGTGGAAATATTATTGCAATTGAATTAAAAGGAGGTTTAGAAGCTGGTAAAAAGTTTTTGAATACCATAAAAATGTGTTCGTTATCTGCTAATTTAGGAGATACTCGAACTATTGTTACGCATCCTGCCTCCACAACGCATAGCAAACTTTCAAGTGATGAACAATTAGCTGCTGGAATTACACCAGGATTAGTCAGAATTTCAGTTGGTTTAGAACATGCTGTAGATATAGTTGAAGACATAAATCAGGCATTAACTAAATAATTTTTAATTTAAACTTTAAAAATTAATTTTTAAAGTGTTTTTTCTTTAAAATATAAAGACTATCAATTAGGTAGGGTATTAAAAAATATGTAAGTTTGCACTCTAAAATGGTAATAAATAGTAGTACATGATAATTGATCGTTTTATTTCTTCGAATAAAAAAGAAGTTACTGAAAATGTAGATTTTAACAAAAATTCAGAAAAGCCAATTCGTAGCATGGTTAAGGCTTTAAGTTGGAGAGTGGTAGGTACTTTAGATACTATGTTAATTTCTTGGTTTATAACTGGTGAATTGACTATGGCATTATCTATTGGTTCTATAGAAGTTATCACTAAAATGGTATTGTATTATGGCCATGAAAGAATTTGGAATTTAATTAAATGGAGAAAATAATGAAAAACCTAGACCTTGTAGAAGTAAATAAATCTCTAAAAAATAGTAACCCAGAGCAAATTATTGAGTGGGCATTAAGTATTGCTAAAAATCCTGTTATTACAACTAATTTTAGACCTTATGAAGTGGCTATTTTACATGCTTGTACTAAAGTAAATAACCATTTAAAAGTAATTTGGTGCGATACAGGTTATAATACTCCAAACACTTATCATCATGCATTTGAACTTATTCAAAAATTGAATTTAAACATTCAATTATATGTTCCACAGCAAACAGTTGCCTATCGTGATGCAAAAATGGGAATTCCTCAAGTAGATACCGAAAACCATAAAATATTTACAGAACAAGTTAAATTAGAGCCATTTAAAAGAGCAATGAAAGAGCATCAACCAGATATTTGGTTTACTAATTTACGCCATGGGCAAACAGCATTTAGAAACAGTATTGATGTTGTTTCTAAAAGCAAAGATGGAATTTTAAAAGTGAGCCCTTTTTATAATTGGACAGATAAGGAGTTAGATGCCTACTTAGAAACCTATAAATTACCAAACGAGTTTAAATATTTTGATCCAACCAAAGTTTTAGAAAATCGCGAATGTGGTTTACACATATAAAAAAATAAGGATGACAAGCAATTTACAAATAAATGCTTTAGAAAACGAAGCAATATATATTATGCGAGAAGTGGCAGCACAATTTGAAAAACCTGTGCTATTATTTTCAGGAGGAAAAGATTCTATAACTTTAGTAAGATTGGCTCAAAAAGCATTTTTTCCTGCTAAAATTCCTTTCCCTTTAATGCATATTGATACAGGTCACAACTTTCCAGAAACCATTGAATTTAGAGATAGATTAGTGGAGGAATTAGGGTTAGAGCTTATTGTTCGCAAAGTTCAAGATACTATAGATCAAGGTAAAGTTCAAGAAGAAACAGGACGATATTCAAGTAGAAATACGTTACAAACTACTACCTTATTAGATGCTATTGAAGAATTTAAATTTGATGCTTGTATAGGTGGCGCTCGTAGAGATGAAGAAAAAGCTAGAGCGAAGGAACGCATTTTTTCAGTGAGAGATGATTTTGGGCAATGGGATGAAAAAAATCAACGTCCAGAATTATTTGATATGCTAAACGGACAAATTCATTTAGGACAAAATGTTCGTGTTTTTCCTATTTCAAATTGGACAGAATTAGATGTTTGGACATATATTGAAAAAGAAAATTTAGAAATTCCTTCTATTTATTTTGCACATAAACGTCAAATATTTATGCGAGACGGGCTTATTTGGTCGCATTCTGATTATGTTTTTCAAGATGAAGAAGAAGAAGTAGAAGAACGTATGGTACGTTTTAGAACCGTTGGTGATATGAGTTGTACCGCAGCAGTAGATTCGTACGCAACTACCATAAGCGAAGTAGTTGCAGAAATTAGAGATTCAAGTATTTCAGAACGAGGAGCAAGAATTGATGATAAACGCTCGGAAGCTGCAATGGAAAAACGAAAACAACAAGGGTATTTTTAAGTAATTGAAAATTGACTATTTATAATTAAAAATGTTACACGGAGCATGTCGAAGTGTATTAAAAAATAAAATTAATTAAATACTTGATACTAGATACCAAGTACCAGATGCAAACAATATGGAAGTTTTAAAAATAGCAACAGCAGGAAGTGTAGATGATGGTAAAAGCACCTTAATTGGTCGTTTGTTGTACGATACAAAATCTCTTACTACCGATAAATTAGAAGCAATTGAAAAAAGTAGTAAACAAAAAGGATACGATTATTTAGATTTTTCCTTAGCAACAGACGGATTAGTAGCGGAACGTGAACAAGGTATTACTATTGATGTTGCTCATATCTATTTTTCAACTGCCACAAGAAGTTATATTATTGCCGATACTCCAGGCCATGTGGAATATACGCGAAATATGGTTACAGGAGCATCAACATCACAAGCTGCCATTATTTTAATTGATGCGCGTCACGGTGTAATTGAACAAACCTATCGTCATTTTTTTATCAATAATTTATTACGAATTAAAGATGTAATTGTTGCTATAAATAAAATGGATTTAGTTGATTTTTCTGAAGAAAGATACAATGAAATAAAAGCCGATTTTCAACAATTAGTAGCAAAAAGTGATTATGAAGACCAAAATATTACTTTTATTCCTGTAAGTGCTTTAACCGGCGATAATGTAGTAAATACTTCCGAAATAATGAACTGGTACAAAGGCAAAACCTTATTAGAACATTTAGAAGAATTAGATACGCAAAATGTTTATAATAAAGGTGTTATGCGTTTTCCAGTGCAAAATGTAATTCGACCAAAAACAGCTGAATATCACGATTTTAGAGGTTATGCAGGTAAAGTTTATGGCGATAATATTAATGTTGGTGATGAGGTAATTGTGTTACCATCACAAACTAAAACCAAAATAAAAGAAATATATTTCAATAATAAAAAATATACTAGTGCAGCAAGACGATCTTCTATTACAGTTACCTTAGAAAACGATGTAAACGTTAGCAGAGGAGATATGATTGTTAAAACTAACGAATTACCTAAAGTTGAAAAACAATTTAATGCCACTATTTCTTGGATGGATAATAAGCCATTATTAAACGGATCTAAATATGTTTTGCAACACGGAGTTCATAAAGTTTTAGCAAAAGTAGCAACCATTAATCATAAAATTGAAACCGATTTTTCAGGAGTAATAAATGAGGTAAATTCTTTAAATATGAATGATATTGCATCGGTTTCGTTTCAGTTAAACAAACCCATTTATTTTGATGCTTTTAAAAACAATAGAACCAACGGATCTTTTATTTTAATTGATACACAGACTAATAATACAGCAGGAGTTGGATTCATAAACTAATTTAAGAACTAGAAAAAGTATAAAATACTTGTAAATAAAAGGCATAATGCCTTTATTTGTATTAAAGTTCATTAACAAATTGATAAAAGTTATTAAGAAAGGCAGAGGGAATAGACCTGTTGAAGCCTTAGCAACCCTTTATTTATAAAGAAGGTGCTACATTCTACCGCAATTTAATTTGTGGGAAGATAACACAAGAAATTCTTCACAAAGTACTTCTTCTTTTTTAATACTATTTATTTGGGCGTTACCGTAAACGGTCGGGCTATCGGTTATATCTTTTTTTTATCAAAAAAAGGATGCCACCTCTATCCCTAACGCAAAACATGAATTTATGTATAGAAAAATGAATTAAAAAAATGGCCAATCGAGTTCTTTTTGTTAAAAAATTATTTCGAGAATACGTTTTTTAAAATTAGTAAAATGAGTACAATTCAAGACGAAATAAAAAAACGAATTCTAGTTTTAGATGGCGCTATGGGAACTATGATTCAGCAATATAATTTTTCGGAAGAAGATTATAGAGGCAAGCAGTTTAAAGATTTTCATGTTTCCGTAAAAGGAAATAACGATATGCTTTCCATCACCCAACCAGAAGCTATTAAGGAAATACATAGAAAATATTTAGAAGCCGGAGCCGATATTATTGAAACCAATACTTTTTCAAGCACAACTATTGCTATGGCAGATTATGAAATGGAAGATTTTGTGTATGAACTTAATTTTCAATCTGCTAAAATAGCTAAAGAAGTTGCACAGGAGTTTACTATAAAAAATTCAGATAAGCCTCGTTTTGTAGCTGGTTCTATGGGACCAACAAACAAAACCGCAAGTATGTCGCCACAAGTAAATGATCCTGGTTTTAGAGCAGTTACTTTTAACGATTTACGAAAAGCCTACAAACAACAAGCAGAAGCGTTATTAGATGGTGGAGTAGATTTATTACTAATAGAAACAGTTTTTGACACCCTAAATGCCAAAGCAGCATTATTTGCAATAGAAGAAATAAAAATAGAACGAAATATTGCTATTCCAACCATGTTAAGCGGTACTATAACCGATGCTAGTGGTAGAACTTTATCTGGTCAAACTGCAGAAGCTTTTTTAATTTCAGTAGAGCATATTCCACTTTTATCCATCGGATTTAATTGTGCTCTTGGTGCAAAGCAATTAACGCCACATTTAGAGGTGTTAGCTCATAAATCAAAAATGCCAGTTTCTGCACACCCAAATGCCGGATTACCAAATGCTTTTGGAGAATATGATGAAACACCAGAGCAAATGGCAGCTCAAATAAAAACCTATTTAGATAAAAATTTGGTAAATATTATTGGTGGTTGTTGTGGTACAACTCCAGCGCATATTAAAGCAATAGCAGAATTAGTAAAAGATTATAAACCGCGAAGCCCTCTAACTCCCGAAGGGGAAATTTAACAAAATATTAAATTTCAGTAGCTTAATTAAGAATATTTTTCATGAAAGAAGATAAAACAAATAAAGAAAATGAATTTATTCCCCCTTTGGGGGTTAGGAGACTAAAACTATCAGGTCTTGAACCCTTAATAATTACTCCAGAAAGTAATTTTATTAATGTTGGTGAGCGGACTAATGTTGCCGGTTCTCGTAAGTTTTTACGTTTAATTAAAGATGAAAAATTTGAAGAGGCTATAGCAATTGCTCGTCATCAAGTGGAAGGAGGAGCTCAAATTATTGATGTTAATATGGATGACGGACTTATAGATGGTAAAACCACTATGGTTCA
>DGOU01000084.1:4437-8627 GCA_002390165.1 Lutibacter sp. UBA4458 | reverse complement strand
GCATACGTTAATACATCCAAATTTATAATTTTATAATCAGGATATTTTTTAACTAGATGAATTATTAAATTAGAGCCTATAAACCCAGCTCCTCCAGTAACTAAAATGGTTTTCATATTATTATTTTGATATTATTAACATATGGCTGTTTAACTTAAACGTTGACGTTGACTTAGACTTAGACCTAAACACATAAATTATTTTTGCAATAATTTTCTAAAACCGCTTATTCTTTTCTGCAAACTCTCTAATTCTAAAAGCAAATTATCCGTTTTATCGTTATTTATATACTTTCTTTTTCTTACTATCCTAAGTTGTGTTTCTAATTCAAATGCTGAACCTAAACTTATTTCTAAAAACCTACCAAAATCTTTTTCCGAACTTCTTGAAGCTCCTTCTGCGATATTTGAAGGAATTGAAACTGCCGATCTAGTAATTTGAGAAATCAACCCAAATCATTCTTCCTTTGGTAAATTTTTCATTACATCATAAATCTTATCCACTAAATCCATAGCATCTATCCAAATATCATACTTTTTAAAATTTCTCATTACAATTTATAAATAGTTTAAGTCTGTGTCTGAGTTTATGTTTAGTTAGTAATTATTTTATTTTCTTTCAAGTTCACAAATAGATTCATTTAAAGAATCTTTCCAATTCGGAATTTTCAAATTAAATTTTTTTTGAATTTTTTCAGAATTTAAAATACTATAATTTGGCCTTTTTGCTTTCACTTTAAATTCTTTAGCAAAAATAGGCATTACTTTACAATTATTAGAGGAACCCTTTACAATTTCTTGTGCGAATTGAAACCAACTACAAGACCCAACATTGGCATAGTGGTAAATTTGCACTTTATTATTGGATAGACTAGGAATAATATCTAAAATGGCCTTTGCTAAATCTTTTGCATTTGTTGGAGATCCAAATTGATCTGAAACAATATTTATTTTTTGATTTTCGCTACTCAACCTTAAAATAGTTTTTACAAAATTTTTGCCGAATTTTGAAAACACCCATGAGGTTCGAATAATTATGGAATTGTCTGGATTAATTTTTTGAAGGGCAATTTCTCCATTTAGTTTGGTCGCTCCATATACATTTTTAGGATTAGTTTTATCCGATTCAACTAAACCTCTATTAATTTTTCCTTCAAAAACATAATCTGTTGATATATGAATTAATTTAATTTTATGTTTTTTAGCAATTTTAGCAATTTTTTCTACAGCCAAATGATTAATTTCGTCTGCCAATTCATATTCACTTTCGGCCTCATCAACTTTTGTATATGCCGCACAATTTATAATAACATCTATCTTGTTTTCTTGAACAAAATTATCAATATCTAATTTATTAGTTATATTTAATTTGCTTTTTATAGCAAAAAAAAAGTTGTAATTTAAATAATTTTCCTTTAAACTTTCAATAGTTAATCCTAGTTGTCCATTAGCTCCTGCTACTAAAATATTTATCATACTTTAACTTTATTAAAATAAATCTGCATTATTAAAAGTTGGTTGTATTTTATCTTTCTCAGAAATTAACAATTCGCTATTTAATAATTTCCAATCAATTTGTAATGTTTTATCGCTATATAAAACACCTCTTTCTGCATCTTTATTGTAATAATTGTCAACTTTATATGCAAATATAGCTTCCTCACTTAAAACCACATAACCATGGGCAAAACCCTGAGGAACAAATAATTGTTTTTTATTAAGTTCATTTAATTCTATGGCAACATGCTCACCAAAAGTTTTAGAATCTTTTCTAAGATCTACAGCTACATCCAAAACGCTTCCTTTAATTACACGAACCAATTTAGATTGAGCAAAAGGAGGCATTTGATAATGCAAACCACGCAATACGCCTTTAGTAGATTTTGCTTCGTTATCTTGACAAAAATTTATGGTACGACCAATAAATTTTTCAAACACTTCTTTTTTAAAAGATTCGAAAAAATAGCCTCTTTTGTCTGCATGAACTTGAGGTTCGCAAATTATAACGTCTGGTATTTCTGTTTTTATAAAGTTCAAATTTTTATTTTTTAATCAAATTATTAAGATATAATCCGTATTGATTATTTTTATATGCTTTTGCTACATCTAACAATTGCTTTTCATTTATATATCCTTTGTCAAAAGCAATTTCTTCAATGCAGGCTATTTTTAACCCTTGACGTTTTTCAATGGTTTGAATAAAATTAGAAGCTTCTAACAAAGAATCTTGTGTTCCAGTATCTAGCCAAGCATAGCCTCTACCCATAACTTCTAATTTTAAATCATTTTGAGCCAAATAGGTTTCGTTAACCGTAGTAATTTCTAATTCACCTCTTTTGGACGGTTTAATATTTTTAGCAATATTTATTACGTTATTCGGGTAAAAATACAATCCAACAACAGCATAATTACTTTTTGGTTTAGTAGGTTTTTCTTCAATACTTTTTACATTTCCATCTGCATCAAACTCTGCAACGCCATATCTTTTTGGATCTTGCACGTAATACCCAAATATGGTTGCTTTTTTTTCTTGTGAAACTGTTTTAACAGCATCGGCTAATAAGTTACCAATTCCTGCTCCGTAAAAAATATTATCTCCTAAAACTAAACAAACATCATCATTTCCTATAAATTCTTCCCCTAAAATAAAAGCCTGGGCAAGTCCATCTGGTGATGGTTGTTCTACATAAGAAAATTGAATTCCAATAGTACTACCATCTCCTAATAGTTTTTCAAAATTCGGTAAATCTTGTGGCGTAGATATAATAAGAATTTCAGTAATACCAGCTTGCATTAATATGGATAGCGGATAATATATCATTGGCTTATCGTAAATTGCCAATAACTGTTTTGAAGTTCCTTTAGTTATAGGATATAACCTGGTTCCTGAACCTCCAGCTAAAATAATTCCTTTCATAGGCTTAATTTTATTGTTAAAAACAAAAATAAGTATTATTTGCCTAATACCAATTTATATTAAAAACTTTCATTTATAATAAAGTTAAAGCAATGATGTACTATTTTTAATTTTATTTAAATATTTTGATGTTGTGAATGGTATTAATGTTATTAAATTTAAAATTGTTAAAAGTTAATCCTAAAAAAAAATTGTAACTTTAGTAATATTTTATTCTTAATGAAGGATTCCTTTATAAAAAAAGTAAGAAAAGTAATTATAGATCATTTGGATGATGAAAAATTTGGCGTAAGCCAATTAGCATCTGAAATTGGTTGGAGTAGATCTCATACATTTAAAAAAGTAAAATCTGTATTAGGTATATCTGTAAATCAATTTATTAAAGAAACACGCCTCCAAGAAGCTTCCAAATTAATTCTTGAAACCGACCTTAATGCATCGGAAATATCTTACAAGGTAGGTTTTAGTAGCCCATCCTATTTTAACAAATGTTTTAGTAGTTTCTATGGTGTTACACCTGGAGAGTATAAAGAAAAACCTATTCAAAAATCTATTGATCAACCAGTTTCAACATCTAGATTAAAAAAGTTTAAACTTGTTTTTTACTTACTTGGTGTAGCCTTATTAATCTTAGGAATGTTTTCAGTTATTAAAACTGAAAATAACCTTGACAAAATATCTATTGCTGTTTTATATTTTGACGATTATAGTCCTGAATCTGACATACAATGGTTTTGTAATGGACTTACCGAAGAAATTATTGAAAAATTAGCTGGCATTAATAAATTAGTGGTAACCTCACGCACTTCAGTAAAACAATTTAGAAACACTAATACTCCTATAAAGGAAATAGCAAAAAATCTTAACGTCGATTATATTCTTGAATCAAGCATATCCAAATCAAAAAACAGTGACTCAGTTAGAATTATTACACAATTAATTAATATTGAAGATAAGCATGTTTGGTCAAATACTTATGATGAAAGTATTGAAAACTCATTAAAGTTACAAAATGAGGTTTCTAAACGTATTGTAAAACAACTTGATCTTACTCTAAGTCCTGATGAAGTGAAAAATATTGAAAAATATCCAACGAATAATAAGGAAGCTTATAATTTATTTCTTCAAGCCGAATATCAAAAAAGTTTGTTTAATAAAACTGGATTTAAAAAAGCATTCCCTCTTTATAAAAAATCAATTGCATTAGACTCTAATTTTGTTGAAGCTTATTTAGGCTTGTCAAAAATGTGGCTAATAGGTGGATTGGAATGGGG
>DGOU01000084.1:1018-4264 GCA_002390165.1 Lutibacter sp. UBA4458 | reverse complement strand
ATTTAACTGGAGTTATTTTAGATTATGCTATAAAAACGGGAAGATATAGTGAAGCATATTTGATAAATGAAAGATACATTAAAAAAGCACCAAAAACTAGCCACTTATATGCTTTTAAGGCAGAAATTTTAATGTTTCTGGGTGAAAAAGATAATGCTATTAAAATACTCAAGAATAATAATGATTTGTATAATGATGATATGTATTATCTACGTATATCAACAAGAGCATACTTTTACCTTAAAGAATATGAAAAAGCTAGAAATCAACTAAATAGAATAAAAATCCTATTCCCAAATGAAAATCCACCTCTTTTTATTTGGTGGGATGCAGTTTTTGCTAAAATGGATGGCAAAAATGAAAATGCGGTATTATATTTAAATCAACTTAAAAATCTTTATAAAAAACATAGCTCAGGAAGTCCTGCCTGGTTTATTGCACTTTATTACGGTTATTTAAAAGATTATGAAAATACTTTTATCTGGTTGCAAAAATCTTACGACAGGCATGAAGTTGAAATGACTTGGCTTAAAGAAGAACCTATTTTAATTCCTTTACGCAATGATGAAAGATATATAAAGCTTTATGATAAAATCGGATTTTCAAATATCAAATAAAACATGTTAAAAATATAAATGCTATTACTAATACTTTGTATTGAGTTTTAAAATTAATAATGCTTCACTATTTCCTCGTTTAAATCATTTTATTTTTAAAATTACCCAAAATTACCATCTTTTAACACATAATTGCAATTACCTAATTCATTATTTATATCATCTAATATTAATTGCAACTATCTTTGTTTCAAATTGTTACACTTAATAGAACTTTAAAAATTCAAAACAAATAGTTTATTAAAAGTTGTAGCATTTATATTAACCTATTAAATTTATTATTATGAAAACTAAACTTGTATTAACCGTTATTCTAATATTCTTTTTATTTTTAACTGGGTGTTCAAATAATGACGACAATGCTCAAAATTCAGAAACATTATCCAAGAGTTCACCTGCATTAAAGGGTTCATCTGCAATTACCAATACTTTTTCCCAAGCACAAACAGAAGTCATAGAAACTTTTGGTGAAATTGCTAAAAGCATTAAAGATGGAGATATGGATAAACTCATCTCTTTTCATGGCTATGGTCCAAAGTTTACCGAATTCAAAAATGGGCAACTTCGTAACGGTGGTGCGGAAAATGAAATTTATGAGCGCCAACTTTTTGGAGAATTAGTAACCAATGTAGTGAGATTTGCTGCCAAAGATTTGAAAGTTGCTGTTTATTATGGGAATGTTGCAAATGTAACCTTTCTCTCTGATTTCATATTTACATTTGGTGATGATCCAACAGAGGTTCATGTAAACAACCAAATTACATTGTTATTTGTTAAAGTAAATGGTAATTGGAAAATGGTGCATGAACATCATTCTCCATTAGATGTTCCACTGCCAGTTTAATAATTATAACAATGTTAAATACAATAAGGCTTGAATATTCTAATTAGAAATTCAAGCCTTAATTAAAATTAGTTGCATGATTAATACTACTTATTTAGGATTATATAATTTAAATAAATATAATTTTTAACCTATTCATTTTAAAAAGATAAAATTAACATATAGTAATCAATTTTAACTTGTAGACATATTTTATGGATGAGAAATATATTGTTAATTCCCTCTTTAAGAGTTCATTTCATAAGCATCTACATTTGTAAATACAAAGTTCTTCCAAATTGTTTTTGTTCTAGTAAAATCAACTTCGGGTTTTTGAATCATACGCATACAATAATCCATTTGTTTATCTGTACTACTAGGTCTGCTATACATTTCCAAGGCAAATTTGCTGAAATCGCGAACTAAACAATCAAAAATTTGATTAATTAAAATAGGTTCAATTTTCATGATTTTTGCATTTTCCAAAATTAATTGTGCATAAGGAACCAGCGTAAACATTTCACCAATAGTTAACATTACATCAATATCTTTCATCTGCTGTTCTGTTGCAGGTGCTTTTATTAAGGATTCTTTAAATAAACTGACTTGTTTTTTGAAAATTTTAATATTTGGTAAATCAAATAAATCTAATGCTTTATTATAATCGTGGAATTGAATTTTTCCTAATCCACGCGTTGGACCTTGCTTAAAAAGAAATTCATCATCAGTGGCATCACTGCGCTGTGGTATTTTAGGATATTCCTTTGGTGCAAATAAAAAGTTTTTCATAAACTTACTTATCAAAGCTATATTTACATGAACCGTTCCTTCTAGTTTAGGTAACGCTCGAATATCTCGTGCAGCCATTTCGAAAATAGTATCTTTTTCAAAACCTTTTGCGGCAATAACATCCCACATTAAATTTACCACTTCTTCCCCTTGTGTGGTTACCTTCATTTTCATAATTGGGTCATAGAGCAAATATCTTCTATCTTCCAAAGAACCCGAACGCATATAATCTGCCGTTCTGCTTGCATAAAGCTTCATTGCTACCAAGCGCGTATATGCATCCGTAAACAAACGTTTTACATGGGAGAAATCAGTTACATACATGCCATACAAACTTCTTTTTGCAGCGTGATTAATAGCTTCATAAAATGCGTGTGTACAAATACCAATAGAAGCCCAACCTAAGTTGTATTTTCCAACATTTACTGTATTTAAAGCATTATTCCATGCATTTTTACCTACCGCTAAAATATCATCTTCTGTAAGTGGATAATTTTTTAATTCATACTCGCCAACATAATTTTGACTATTTACTGTATTTTTTACTAAGTGGTAATTTGGATGTTGCGAATTAGCTACAAAAAATACATAATCGCCATTTTCCATTTTACCAAAGGTTGAAACCATATCCGCCTTGTTGGCGTTGCCAATATAATATTTTGAACCATTTGCTACATAGTTGCCATCTTTTTGCTTAGTAACAATCATGTCGGAGGAATACACATCAGCACCGTGTGTTTTTTCGGAAAGTCCGAATGCAAAAATAGACCCTTTTCGCAATAATTTTGCAGCTTTTTGTTTTGCTTTTTCATTATCCGACATCCAAATTGGCCCCAGACCTAAAATGGTAACTTGCCAAGTGTACCAATAAGGCAACCCATAAAATCCAATAATTTCATTAAACTCCTGAATACGCCACATATCCCATCTCGCATTTTCAGTTCCATATTTTTTTGGCGTTAATAAATCCGCAAAAATGCCCTCTTTTCCAATAAAATCTAAAAACTCCTGATACCA
>DGOU01000084.1:0-937 GCA_002390165.1 Lutibacter sp. UBA4458 | reverse complement strand
TTTTTAGGATTTAATAAAATCATAATTGAAAGTAATTAATATTTAGTATTCAAATATACTTAAAAAAGATAAATATATTATGCATGCATAATATATTTTGAAGATACAGGATTAAATAATCCTTGAATTGAAGTTTGAATCGAAATTTAGCTTATTTTTTATCCTTAATAATTGCTATAAATTATAATGAATTATTGTCTAAGTTATAAATTATGAGTAACTTTAAAATATTCAGTATACTACTTAATTAAGTTACACCTCACTAGTAATTATTTTACTTCAACTCCTATCGATTTGTTTTTATATATAGTTTATTAACTTTTAATACTACGATTATGAAACAAGCGCTATTATTTTTCATCTTTATATTGTCCACATTACAACTAGTACAAGGACAACAAATAAGTACAACTGCAAACCAACAACCTATACAATCTTATGATAGTTATATTAGTAAACAAAAAGCAAATAAAACAGCAGCGTGGATATGTCTTGGTTCTGGAATAGTAATGACTGCTACAGGCATAGGAATTAATATGAGTGGAGGACTTTTTGATGGCGATTCAACCAACAATAATAAAGGATTATGGCTTTCTTATTTAGGTGGAGCAACAACAATTGCAAGTATTCCTCTTTTTATTTCAGCAGGAATAAACAAACGAAAAGCAAAAATGTCATTAAAAAACGAATCCGTTTCCATAGGTAATTCTACTATTAGTAATTTAAATTATACGGCAATTTCACTTACAATTCCTTTTTAAATTCCTAAATAATATTATGAGATATTTTTTGCTAATTTCGGCAAATGAAATACACTAAATATTTTGCTCTATAAAATATGTACACATCATAAAAGTAAAAATCCTTAACTCTCTAATAATAAGATTGTTAAGGATTTTATTTACTTTAAAAAGCGGTCTGGACGAGACTCGAACTC
>DGOU01000104.1:18605-32004 GCA_002390165.1 Lutibacter sp. UBA4458 | reverse complement strand
CACTAGGATTCGAACCTAGGACCGCCTGCTTAGAAGGCAGGTGCTCTATCCAGCTGAGCTATGCGACCATTAATAAATAAAATAGGATTAACTCAATATATCGTTTATCCTTTGTCGGGGTGGCAGGATTCGAACCTGCGGCCTCCACGTCCCAAACGTGGCGCGATAACCGGGCTACGCTACACCCCGATAAGTTATCTAATAATTTGCGGAGAGACAGGGATTCGAACCCTGGCAACGGTTACCCGTTGACAGATTAGCAATCTGCTCCATTACCACTCTGGCACCTCTCCTAAAATATGCTCATGAACCTATTTTTGCGAGTGCAAATGTAGCACTACAATTACACTTAAACAAGATTTTTTAATTTTTTTTGTAGAATATTTCGAATTATTATTCTGGGTATTCAATTCTTAAATGATAAATATTTTTTAATTTCTTTTTTAATACTTTTTTTATAGTTAGTAATTCCTTAAAAGTAATATCAGCATTCATAAATTGTCCGCCTTCAAGTTGCTTAGTTACAATCTTTTCCACCAAATCATCCAGTACTTGAGCCGTTGGTTCTTTTAAACTTCTTGAGGCGGCTTCAACAGAATCACAAATCATTAATATAGCAGTTTCTTTAGAAAAAGGAATTGGACCAGGATATTGAAAATAAGATGCATCTACTTCTCCTCCAGTTAACTTTTCTTCCATCTTATAAAAATAATATACTAACGTAGTACCATGGTGAGTTCTAATAAAATCAATAATTCTATCTGGTAAATGATTTTTTTTAGCCAATTCTACTCCTTTTATTACATGATTTCTAATAATTTGAGCACTATCTTTTGGCGTTAATTCATCATGTGGATTTACATTGGTAGATTGGTTTTCTGTAAAATACATTGGATTAAGCATTTTACCGATGTCATGATATAAAGCTCCGGTTCTAACTAACATAGAATTTGCTTGGACTTCGTTTGCAGAGGCTTCTGCTAAATTCGCAACCTGTAAAGAATGTTGGAATGTGCCTGGTGCTTTTTCAGCCAATTCACGCAAAAGTTTGTTATTGGTGTTAGATAATTCTTTTAAAGATTCATCAGAAACTAAGCCGAAAATTTTTTCAAAAATATAAATTAACGGTAATACAAATAAGGTAGCTCCTCCATTTAAAGCAAAGTAAATAAACTTATCCCAAATTAATGCTTTGGCATTTCCTTCTTGGATAATAGAAAAGGCCATATAGGCAACGTAGTAAACAGTGGTTATCTGAATTACAGATATAAATAAATTTGCACGTTTATAAAGTTCTGAAATGGTTAAAATAGTTACAATACCAGCTATTATTTGAAGAAAAATAAATTCAAAACTGTTAGGCACAATAAAACCTAATAAAAGAACAGTTAATACATAAGAAAATAACCCTAACCTTGCGTCAAAAAAAGCTTTTAATACTAATGGAAGAATTACAATTGGAACAATATATACATATTTTGCATCGTACTTTACAACTAACGTAATAAGCAAAACAATTAAAATAATATTAAAAAATATAAAAGTAACTTTTGTATTGTTCTCAAAAATTTCTAAACGATATTTTCTTATAAAAAGCATTAACATTAAAAAGGCTAATGCCACTAAAATAGTATATCCAAAAACTATCCAATTATAGTTAGACTTACTCCAAACTTGTGATTCAAACTCTTGTTTTAGAGAGTTTAATATGGCTAATTTCTGTCCTTCAACAATATCTCCTTTTAATATAATTCTCTGATTTACAGCGACCAATCCTTTTGTGTAAGAAACTTTACTTAGGTTTTCCTCTAAATTTTTGCTGGTAAGTTCTTTATTATAATAAACGTTTGGTTTTAACTCATCAAATAATATGGTTTGTACGGTACTTTCGGTTTGAGTTAAAGGCTCTACTCCTATTTTAACGCTAATTAAATCATTTATTTTAGATAGATAATATAGTTTATTGGTTTCAATATCTTGTATTTTATTGCCTTTTTTTATGGTTACTACCTGCCTGTTTAATTGTAATCTATCTGCTTCATTTATATAGCCATATTCATATATAGAACTTAAAATTTCATTAACGTTTTTAATAAGCTTTTTCTTTTGACTTTCAAACAAATTAGAATTCAGTAATAATTCACCAACTTTTTGATTTACATTACTTCTAACTTCATCAATAGTTTGTACTTTATAATTGTAAAATTGTTTTGATGTAGTTTTAACTTGTTGTTGGTCTTTTTCTATTTCATCTTTAGATTTTTGAATAGAAAAATTAAAAGGCGCATAATAGTTTTCATATTGCCAAGGTTTTCCTTTTTGAAATTCATATTTAAATTGCCCACCTTTAGGAAACAGGTAAACCACTAAAAACACAGTTAGAATGTATAAAAAGAGTTTATAAATTAAGGAATGATTGACCAAAAATTTGTTTATAAGTTTTTTCACGAAGTATTTTTTATCGTTTCAAAAATACTAATAATTATATTATAAACATTTTATGTTAGTTTTATTTTTTGGAAGTTCATCTTCTAGCCTATTTGGAATATTTTTTATGGTCCAATCTTTATAGGTAGCATAACCAAGTTTCTTTTGAATTTCGGCTGTTTTATTTAAAATTCCTTCAATAATGTTTTCAGGTTGAATTTCTTTACTTGAAATTTCTTTTAACATGCCGTTTAGATGTTTTTTTACCTTACTTTTAATTTCACTATTATGATATACTACCCATTTTTCTAAAGCATCTTTGGTTAAATTCTTATTTAAAATTAAGGATGTCATTTCCTTTCCATGCCTTTTAGATTCTTGAATATTTCCTTTGCCTGTAACTGCATTTCCTATTGCAAAAACATTTTCAAAACCATCTACGTGATAATCTGTATTATTCCTCATTTTTAATGTACCATTTTTATATGGCAATCCTTCCATTTTTTCTGGAACACTACCAATTGAAGATATTAACATTTCAGTTTTAAGCTCAAAAGTGCTGTTTTTAATAGACGTAATTTTTCCATTTAAAGCAGTTACTTTTTGAAAAATTATTCCCGTAAGTTTTCCTTTATTCTCTGTAAAACTAAGAGGAACACTTTGCGGAATAAAATCAAATAAATATTTTTCTTGATACTTTACTAATAATTTTCGAGAAACTTCTTGAGCTTTTAATATACTTTCTTCAGAATCATCTTTAGGCGCTTTTAAAGGCATTTCTTTAGCCGTTCTTCTATAAACTAACCTAGCTTTTTTTATGTCTAAATCTTCTAAAGTAAATTTAAATCTATCTAAAATTTTATGAACTCCTTCTTTTTCTAAAGTAAACAAATCTATTTCAATTCCTTTTTTTAGAAATAATTGTTTTTTTACCAATTCAATCATCACAATTTTTATAACATCTAAAGATGCTAATCCACCACCAACTACAACAGCATTGTTTTTAATAAAATAGTTTTTTCCGTTAAATTTACATTCGTGTTTATGATTAAACCAATTAATAAAAGCATTTTGGTAAATAAGTTCTTTATCCTTAAATTTTTCAATTCCCTCCACTGGAAATTTTCTATCTTTCCAAGCTCCATTTGCCAAAATAACAGCCGAAAAACCCCAATTATTTATTAAATCTAAAAATTTAATATTACTACCTATTTTAGTACTTGGAATAAAACGAACATTTTCTTGATCTAATTTTTTATCAATTTCTTTAATTTGCCTATTTCTTAAATTAATATGCCAATTAGGTAACCCATCTTCAATTTTTCCATACGGTAACTTATTCATATCAAAAACCACTATTTTAATACCATTTTTAGCCAAAATATTTGAAGCTTCAGAACCTGAAATAGATCCTCCAATAATGGCTACGTAATGATTTTTATAAGAATTATTTAAAGGCATATTTTTTTTATTTAAGTATCCCTCCAAATTAAGAAATATTAGAATTTTTTCTGTAATCTTTATTACACATAAGAATAGAGCTTTCAAAAATTTAAAAGATTGCTCAATTTTGATTAAATTCGCAATTAGAAAATTTAATCTAAAACTAAAATGAAAGAAGTTGTAATAGTATCTGTTGCCAGAACACCAATTGGAAGTTTTCTAGGTAGTTTAGCTAGCATTCCTGCTCCAAAATTAGGAGCAATTGCAATTAAAGGTGCTTTAAATAAAATAAATTTAAACCCTAATGTAGTAGATGAAGTATTTATGGGAAATGTGGTTTCTGCCGGATTAGGTCAAGCTCCTGCTAGGCAAGCGGCTCTTTTTGCTGGAATACCAAATACCGTTCCTTGCACTCAAATTAATAAAGTTTGTGCTTCTGGCATGAAAGCTATTATGGTTGCTACACAAGCAATAAAAACAGGGGATGCCGAAATAGTAGTTGCTGGTGGAATGGAAAATATGAGTAGTATTCCACATTATTTACATGGTAGAAAAGGTGTAAAATTGGGAGATATAAAGGCTGTTGATGGTATGTTAGTGGATGGACTTGTTAATGTTTACGACCAAAAACATATGGGAACTTGTGGTGATTTATGCGCTACTGAATATAATTTTACTAGAGAAGACCAAGATAATTTTTCTATAGCATCGTATAAAAAATCTGCTGATGCATGGCAAAAAGGAAAGTTTAATGATGAAATTGTACCTGTTGAAATTCCTCAAAGAAAAGGAGATCCAATAATTTTTTCAGAAGACGAAGAATTTAAAAATGTGAATTTTGATAAAATCCCAAATTTACGACCTGTATTTAACAAAGAAGGCTCAGTTACCGCTGCCAATGCTTCTACTTTAAATGATGGTGCGGCTGCATTAGTATTAATGAGTAAAGAAAAAGCTGAGGAAATGAATTTAAAACCGATAGCTAAAATTATTGGTTATGCAGATGCCGCTCATGAACCAGAATGGTTTACTACAGCTCCTTCAAAAGCACTTCCTAAAGCTTTAGCTAAAGCAAATATATCTATTGATGATGTAGATTATTTTGAATTTAATGAAGCTTTTGCAGTTGTTGGACTTGTAAATACTAAAATATTAAAAATTAATCCTGATAAAGTTAATGTAAATGGTGGCGCTGTTTCACTTGGTCATCCTTTAGGAATGTCTGGCGCTAGAATTGTAATAACTTTATCCTCTATCTTAAAACAAAACAATGCAAAATATGGTGCTGCAGCTATTTGCAATGGTGGAGGTGGCGCAGGTGCAATGGTAATAGAACGTTTATAATTTATGCATTACGGAATCTGTAATTTAAGTATTGTTCCTGTTAGAATTGAACCGAATGACTGTAGTGAAATGGTTACTCAGTTATTATTTGGCGAACATTTTAAAGTTTTAGAAATACGAAAAAATTGGAGTAAAATTCGATTAGCTTTTGATAATTATGAAGGCTGGATTGATAATAAACAATACGAAGAAATTACAGAAGAAATATATAAAAAAATAAAGGAAACAAAACCCAGTTTAGCAGGTGAATTAATTGATTTTGCAACTAATAGTACCAATAATTATTTAACCATAGTTCTAGGTTCTAACTTACCTTTTTATAAAAATCAACAATTAAAAATTAATAATTCCAATTTTTTATATGAAGGTGAAATTATTTCTGAACAAAAACCTAAAAAACTATTAGTTGAAACTGCCTATAAATATTTAAATACACCTTATTTATGGGGCGGAAAAACGCCATTTGGCATAGATTGCTCTGGGTTTACACAAATGGTTTATAAACTTTGTGGATATAAATTAATGCGTGATGCAGCAGAACAAGCTAGCCAAGGTGAAGTTTTAAGTTTTATTGAAGAAAGTGAACCAGGAGATTTAGCCTTTTTTGACAATCAGGAAGGTATTATTACGCACGTTGGTATTATTATGAAAGATAATTATATTATTCATGCGCACGGCAAAGTTAGAATAGATAGAATTGACCATAGTGGAATTTTTAATATGGATGAACAGAAACATACCCATAAACTTAGGGTAATTAAAAAGATAATATAAAAAAAAGGCTCCAAATTTGGAGCCTTTTTTTTGATTAAAATATTATTATTATTGTTTTAACTTATCGTAAACCGCTTGCATTTCTTTAGTTTTTTCAGTCATTTCTAAATTTTCATATAAGCCCTTTAAAGTTTGAACAGTACTTAAACTAGATTTATTTAATTCATAAGCTTTTTCATAATAAGGAAGTGCTTTTTTATAAATTTCCATTTGTTGTGCTTGCAATTTATCATATTTATCAAAATCAGATAAGCTCTTATTCATTTCATCAATTATTGGTTTAGTTTCATCAATAATTGCGGCTCCAACATTATTATATGCATCTGCATAATCAGGTTTTAATTCAATTGCTTTTTTGAAATTTGCAATTGCTTCCTCTGTTTTTCCTTGGTTCATATTCATAACGCCAACATTATAATATAAAGTAGGTTCCGTTGGGTTGATCTCAATAGCTTCTTCTAATTTTTCTTTAAATTTAGCATCATTACCTTTTGAATAATAAACATTTGCTTCATCAATTAATAACGAATAGCTTTTTGGAAATTCTTTTCTACCATTAGTTAAAATTTCTAATGCTTTATCATTCATTTTTTTAGCAGCATAGTTTTGAGCTAAATATTTAAATATACTTTCTCTTCGTGATTCTTTTTGAACAGTTTTAGGGTTTTCAGCAAGACCTAATTTTACTTGTAAATCTCTTGCTTTTTTATCATTGTAAGTTTCAACTTTACCACTTGCTTTATTAGTAGCTGTGTAAACAGTAGAAATACCAGTATAATTTAGTTCTAATAATTTTTCGTAAGATTTTATAGAATTATCGTAATCTTTTGCAAAAAAGTAAACTAGAGCTGCATTATCTAAATAAGAAGTATCTCTAGGGCTTAATGCATAAACAGCATTAAACTCTTTAGCTGCTTTATCATAGTCTTCAGAAGTTTTAGTGCCTAAAGCGGTACTATAATCTGCAGATGCTGTGCTTGCCAATTTATTAATTAAGTCATTTATAATACCAGCTACTTCATTAGTGTATTTAGCTTTATTAGTTTGTTTTTCATAATCAATAAGCTCATTAAAAGCTGCTCCTACTTTTTGTAAATCAGCTGAATTTGCACCGTTTTGGTATAAAGCTTTTCCTCTTAAATAATAAAATTTAGCTTTTGTTTTTTGATCGGCATTCGCAATCATACCTTCTGCTTGGTTTATAGCATCCATTGCAGCTGAAAAATTATTTGCTCTAATAGCTTTTTCAGCAGTTTTAAGTTCATTTTTTTGTCCGAACACTGTCATACTCACTAGTAAAACTGACAGAATTAATAGTTGTTTTCTCATTTTTTTTAATTTATTCTTGGTTTGTATTTTCTTCATTATCTTTTTCAATTTCCGTGCCATTATTTTCTTCAATAGATTCTTCTTCCTCCTCGTGCATAACTTTTGCTACAGCAGCTATAGAATCTTTTTTATTTAAATTTATTAGTTTAACTCCTTGAGTTGCTCTACCCATTACCCTTAAATTACAAATGGCTAATCTAATAGTAATACCAGATTTATTAATAATCATTAAATCATCTTCATCTGTAACATTTTTAACAGCAACTAAATCACCAGTTTTTTCTGTAATATTAATGGTTTTTACACCTTTTCCACCTCTATTAGTAATTCTATAATCTTCTAAACTTGATCGTTTTCCATAACCATTTTCAGAAACTACTAAAATGTTATCTTCTAAGTCATTAACAGCAATCATACCAACAACTTCATCTTTGTCATTTGCTAATCTAATTCCTCTAACACCAGAAGCATTTCTACCCATTGGTCTGGTTTTACTTTCCTCAAATCGAATGGATTTTCCAGATTTTAAAGCTAACATTACTTGGCTATCTCCTGTTGTTAATTTTGCTTCTAACAATTCATCTCCTTCTTTAATAGTTATGGCATTTATACCATTTGTTCTTGGACGAGAATATTGTTCTAAAGGTGTTTTTTTAACTTGACCATTTTTAGTAGCCATAATAACATAATGGCTATTTACATAAGATTCATCTTTTAAATCTTCTGTAACCAAAAATGCTTTTACAGAATCATCTTGCTCAATATTTATTAAATTTTGAATTGCTCTACCTTTTGAACCTTTTCCTCCTTCAGGAATTTCATAAACACGCATCCAAAATACTTTACCCTTTTGTGTAAAGAATAACATATATTGATGATTGGTACCAATAAATAATTTTTCTAAGAAATCTTCATTTCTAGTCGCCACACCTTTATGTCCTTTACCACCTCTATTTTGAACTTTATATTCATCTAAATTAGTACGTTTAACATAACCTGCATGTGATATAGTTACCACAACTTTGGTATTAGGAATCATATCTTCAATAGAAAAACTTCCTCCTGCATATTCAATCTCAGATTTTCTATCATCACCATATTTATCTCTAACCGCTGTTAATTCTTCTTTTATAATCTCGTATCTTCTTGGTTCGTTATCTAAAATATCTTTTAAATCTGCAATGGTTTTAACTAACTCTTCAAATTCAGCATGTAATTTATCTTGTTCTAAACCTGTTAATTGTCTCAATCGCATTTCAACAATTGCTTTGGACTGAATTTCAGTTAGTTTAAATCGTTCAATTAAACTTGCTTTAGCCTGATCTGCATTTGAAGATCCTCTAATAATTTTAATTACTTCATCAATATTATCACTCGCAATAATTAACCCTTCAAGAATATGTGCTCTCGCTTCTGCTTTTTTAAGCTCAAATTTGGTTCTTCTAACTACTACATCATGTCTGTGTTCAACAAAATAATGGATAAGTTGTTTTAAATTTAATTGTTCTGGACGACCATGCACTAATGCAATATTATTTACACTAAATGACGTTTGTAATGCGGTGTATTTATATAATTTATTTAAAACAATGTTTGGAATAGCATCTCGTTTTAAAACATAAACAATTCGCATTCCTTTTCTATCGGATTCATCACGAATGTTAGCAATTCCATCAATTTTTTTATCATTTACTAATTCCGCAGTTTTTTTAATCATTTCTGCTTTATTAACTTGATAAGGAATTTCAGTTACTATAATACATTCACGTCCGTGCACTTCTTCAATAGATGATTTTGCTCTTAAAACAATTCTACCTCTACCAGTTTCAAAGGCATCTTTTACACCATCATAACCGTAAATTGTTCCTCCAGTAGGAAAATCTGGAGCTTTTATAAACTGCATTAACTCTGAAATTTCAATTTCTCGGTTATCTATATAAGCTAAGGTTCCATTTATAACTTCTGTTAAATTATGTGGAGCCATATTGGTAGCCATACCAACAGCAATACCTGAAGCACCATTAACCAACAAATTAGGAATACGAGTTGGTAAAACCGTAGGTTCTTTTAAGGTATCATCAAAATTTAAGGTATGATCAACCGTATCTTTTTCAATATCAGATAACATGTCTTCTGATATTTTCTGCATTCTAACTTCCGTATAACGCATTGCAGCTGGGCTATCACCATCTACAGACCCAAAGTTACCTTGTCCATCAACCATTTTATAACGAACGCTCCAATCTTGAGCCATTCTAACCATTGCATCGTACACAGAAGTATCTCCATGTGGGTGATACTTACCAAGTACCTCCCCAACTATTCTGGCTGATTTTTTATAAGATCCTGTAGCTTTAATTCCTAATTCATGCATTCCAAACAAAACCCTTCGGTGCACTGGTTTTAAACCATCTCGTACATCGGGTAATGCTCTAGAAACTATTACTGACATTGAATAATCAATGTAAGCAGATTTCATTTCATCTTCAATGTTTATCGGTATTAATTTTTCTCCGTCTGACATTATTTTTTATTTAATTTATTCTTGATTTTTTAACAAAGCAATATACAATTTTTAGCTTTTTTACAACTTATATTGTAAAGAGAATTTATATTTTTTATTAACAATATTCAATTAAAAATAATCACCTTACACCTCTGGTTATCAGAGACTAACAACTGTTTTTTTGACAGACATTTAATTGTTAAAAAAAAGTGGTGCATTTTTTGTAATAAAATAAGAAAAAAATCAACTAATTTTACAATATAAACAGAACACTATGGACAATAATTTTTCACCAAAAGTTAAAGATGTAATTGCATATAGCAAAGAAGAAGCACTTCGGTTAGGACATAATTTTATTGGTACAGAACATTTAATTTTAGGTCTTTTAAGAAAAGGAGAAGGAAAAGCAATAGCAATATTAAAATATTTAGATATTAATTTAGATCATTTACGTAAAAAAATTGAAACACTAAATCCAATAAATGAAACTTTTAGCGTTAACGAATCTAAAAGTATTCACTTATCAAAGCAAGCTGAAAAAGCACTTAAAACTACTTTTTTAGAGGCAAAATTATATCATAGCGAATCGGTGAACACGGCACATTTATTACTTTGCATTTTAAGAAATGAAAATGATCCTACCACAAAAGTGTTACAAAATTTTGCAATTACTTATGCAGATGTAAAAATTGTATTTAAACAATTATATATGGAAGACGATGCATTAGACATACCTAGAGCAGAAAACACCTCAGACGGAGATTTTGAAGCTCCTAAATCCAATCCGTTTGAGCAACAAAAAGGAGGAAAAACTACACCAAAAAAATCTAAAACACCAGTGTTAGATAATTTTGGTAGAGATTTAACTAGATTAGCAGAAGAAGGTAATTTAGATCCTGTGGTTGGTCGAAAAAAAGAAATAGAACGTGTTTCTCAAATATTGAGTAGAAGAAAAAAGAACAATCCAATGTTAATTGGAGAACCTGGCGTTGGTAAATCTGCTATTGCAGAAGGTTTAGCACTCAGAATAATTCAACGTAAAGTTTCTCGTATTTTGTTTAACAAAAGAATTGTATCCTTAGATTTAGCAAGTTTAGTTGCTGGCACAAAATATCGCGGACAGTTTGAAGAGCGTATGAAAGCTTTAATGAATGAGTTAGAAAAAAATGAAGATATTATTTTATTTATTGATGAAATTCATACCATTGTTGGTGCGGGTGGCGCAACTGGCTCATTAGACGCGTCTAACATGCTTAAACCTGCTCTTGCACGTGGTGAGATACAATGTATTGGCGCAACAACTTTAGATGAATATAGAACTAATATTGAAAAAGATGGTGCTTTAGAACGAAGATTTCAGAAAATTATAGTTGAACCAACTTCTGTTGAAGAAACCATTCAAATTTTACAAAACATAAAAGATAAATATGAAGATCATCATAATGTAGATTATACGGATGATGCCATTGATGCTTGCGTAAAATTGACTAATAGATATATGACTGACAGGTATTTACCTGACAAAGCAATTGACGCTATGGATGAGGCAGGCTCAAGAATTCATATAACAAATATTGTTGTTCCAAAAGAAGTTTTACAATTAGAAACTCAATTAGAAACTATTAGAAAAGATAAAACGGCAGCAGTAACTGGACAAAAATATGAAGAAGCCGCGAGGTTACGTGATGATGAAAAACGAGTAGAAAATTTATTAGATTCGGAACAATTAAAATGGGAAGAAGCCTCTAAACTTCATAGAGAAACAGTTACAGAAGATAACGTTGCTGAAGTGGTTTCTATGATGACTGGTATTCCTGTTAATAGAGTTGCAGAAGCAGAAAGCCAACGTTTAAACGATTTACCTAAATTAATAAAAGGAAAAGTAATTGGACAAGATGAAGCGGTATCTAAGGTGGTTAAAGCAATTCAGCGTAATAGAATTGGATTAAAAGATCCAAACAAACCAATTGGATCGTTCATCTTTCTAGGTCAAACTGGTGTTGGAAAAACACAACTTGCCAAAGTATTAGCTACAGAATTATTTGATAGTGAAGATGCTTTAGTAAGAATTGACATGAGCGAATACATGGAAAAATTTGCTATTTCTCGTTTAGTTGGCGCTCCTCCGGGATACATTGGTTATGAAGAAGGTGGACAATTAACTGAAAAAATTAGACGTAAACCTTATGCCGTTGTATTATTAGATGAAATTGAAAAAGCACATCCAGATGTGTTTAATATGCTTCTACAAATTTTGGATGACGGATTTATAACGGATAGTTTAGGAAGAAAAATTGACTTTAGAAATACCATTATTATTATGACATCAAATATTGGTTCTCGTCAATTAAAAGATTTTGGCACTGGTGTTGGTTTTGGAACATCTTCTAAAAAAGCACAAGCAGATTCGGCAGCAAAAAGTGTTATAGAAAACGCTTTAAAAAAATCATTTGCTCCTGAATTTTTAAATAGAATTGATGATGTTATAGTATTTAATGCTTTAGAAAAAGAAGATATTCATTTAATTATTGATATTGAATTAAGTAAATTATTAAAAAGAATTGATAATTTAGGATACTCTCTAACACTTTCAGAAGTTGCCAAAGATTATATAGCAGACAAAGGGTTTGATAGACAATATGGTGCAAGGCCTTTAAAAAGAGCTATTCAAAAATATATTGAAGATGCTTTAGCCGAAGAAATTGTTAATTCCAATTTAAATGAAGGGGATTCTATTTTTATGGATTTAGATAAAAAAACTAATGAACTAACTATAAAAATAACCAAAGACAAAGGTAAAGATAAAGTTTAATCACCATAAAAAACGTATTAAATAGGATTTTAAAAGTTATGCTTTTAAAGTCCTATTTTTTTTTGATAAAGAACCAATTAAAAATCCTAATCCATAGCCAGTAAATTGTATAACTGTAGATACAACGCTAAACAAAGCAACTTTAATACTTTTATTTTTAAATAAAGAATCTAAAAAAAGAAGTGAAAAATAAAAAGCATAAATAATAATTAAAAATCTAATTCCAGAAATAAAAATAGCCAAAGCAAAAAGTAATCCTAAAATAAAAAGCGTTGGAAACCAAAAAGATATTTTAGCAGTTTTAGGGTATTCTTGATTTAAAAATGGTCTTCCTTTTCCAAAAGCAAAAACTTGCTTAAAAAATTTAGAAAACGAAACTCTTCTTTTATGATACACAAAAGCATTTTCTATAAACTGTGTTTTAAAATTATGTTGCCATAACCTAAAAGTTAAATCAATATCCTCCCCTATTTTCATTTCTGAAAATCCTTTGGTTTTTTCAAATGCATTTTTTGAAATTCCAAAGTTAAAACTTCGAGGTTGAAATTTATGAATTGTTTTTTTACTTCCACGTAAACCTCCCGTAGTTAAAAAGGAAGTCATACTATAATTTATTGCTTTTTGTATTATTGTAAAAGATTTATGAGCAGCATCGGCACCACCAAAAGCATCTGTATAATTTGAAGTTAATGTTTTATCTACTTCCACTAAATAGTTTGAAGGAATAATACAATCCGAATCAAAAATGATAAAATAATTACCTG
>DGOU01000104.1:17564-18575 GCA_002390165.1 Lutibacter sp. UBA4458 | reverse complement strand
ACTTCAAAACTTTTTGAATAGGTTTGTTTAGTTAAACTATCCAGCAATTCATCAATTTCTTGCGGACGATTATAAACTGGAATTATAATGGAAAAGTTTAAATATTTAGTAGAATTTTTAAGGTTCATTTAAAAAAATGTTATAAAAATCAAAGATATTGATTAAAAATGGAAAGCCTAAAAAAACCCTCAAAAATTGAGGGTTTATATTTTAGTAGAATTTAAAAGAATTCCATTAACTTTCTATAAGTTCCGAAGATTTTAACTTATATAATTCCAAATTATCAATATTAAAATTGTTTATATAGTTAAATCTTTCTCTATTTTCTGAACGAATTAAATCCACAAATAGTTTAGCTGATTTCATAAATTTAGATTCTCGTTGACCATTTAAAACCAATAAATAACCCATAATTATGTTTCCTGCCATTTCCACTAATCGTCTTGCATGAAAATCTAAATATTCTGAATTATCAACTTCTTCAACTTTACTTACAATTTCTTCGTATTCACTAGTCATTGCTTGAAGAACTTTTTTCAAATCTGTATTATCCTCTAAAACTTCACTTTCATAAACTCTAATTCGTTCTAAAAATACTTTTGTAGTTACTCCTTTTATTGCAGCAATAGTTTGCAATTGTGTTGTTCCTTCATAAATGGAAGTAATACGAGCATCACGATAAATCCGTTCAATAGGGAAATCTTTCATAAAACCTGTTCCTCCATGAATTTGAAGCGAATCATAAGCCATTTTATTACAAGCCTCACTTGCAGTCATTTTAATAAGTGGAGTAAAAACGTTTGCTAATTTCATGTAATGTTTCATTTCCATTCGCTCCTCTTTTTCTAGCTTTCTACCTTTCATTACTTCTTCATAAACTTTAGAAATATCTACAAATCTGGTAGTTTCATATAACAAGGAACGCATAGCATCCAAACGAATTTTCATATTAGTCAGCATTTCATAAACTGCTGGAAAATTAATAATTGTCTTTCCAAACTGTGCTCTTTC
>DGOU01000104.1:16944-17498 GCA_002390165.1 Lutibacter sp. UBA4458 | reverse complement strand
GAATTCATTAAAGCCATTACATACTTTATTAATCCGAAGCGTTCTTTACCAACTAATTCTGCAGGAGCATCTTTAAACACTAATTCGCATGTAGGCGAACCTTTTATACCTAATTTTTTTTCTAAATGCCTTACTTCAACCGCATGATTTTTTCTATCATAAATAAACATAGATAAACCTCTGGCATCTGTTGTGTTTTCTTCTGATCTTGCTAAAACTAAAGAAATATCTGCATCTCCATTAGTAATAAATCGTTTTACGCCATTAAGTTTCCAAATATTTTCTTTTTCATCAAAAGAAGCTTTTAGTTGTACCGATTGCAAATCTGAACCAGCATCTGGCTCTGTTAAAACCATAGCTGCGGTTGTACCATCTCTATTAAATCTTGGTAAATATTTTTCCCTTTGCTCTTCTGAACCAAATTCATTGATAGTTTCTGCACAATCTTGCAAACCCCAAATATTTGCAAAACCAGCATCCGCACGAGCTACCATTTCAGCCGCCATAACATAAGGAAGCAGAGGAAAGTTTAATCCGCCATATTTTCTTGGCAA
>DGOU01000104.1:15522-16851 GCA_002390165.1 Lutibacter sp. UBA4458 | reverse complement strand
ATGGTTAAAAGGTGCAAAATCAAAAGTTTCAGATTCTTTAAAATCATTTTCTTTTAATCTAACTATTTTTTGAACCAAAGGATGATTTAAATGAAATTTAAAATCGGGGGTATCTTGAAAAAAATTATCCATTTTTATATTTTTAAAATTTGAGTTTTATAAATAACTCTCTGCTTTTTAAACTTTATTTTGCGTTTTTTTTGTAATATTTAATCATTTTAGGAATTACTTCCACCAAATCGCCAGTAATTACATAATCTGCCAATTTATTAATTGGAGCTTCCGGATCTTTATTGATAGATATTATCATAGATGCATCTTGCATTCCTGCGGTATGTTGAATGGCTCCAGAAATACCTGCAGCAATATATAATTTAGGTCTAACGGTAGTTCCTGTTTGTCCAATTTGACGATTATGCTTAATATAACCAGCATCAACTGCTGCCCTTGAACCTCCAACTTCACCTCCTAAAACATTCGCTAATTCTCTTAAATGTTTAAAATTTTCTTCCGAACCAACACCATAACCACCTGCTACAATAATAGTTGCATCTTTTAAATTAACATCCGATTCTTCTATATGACGTTCAATAATTTTAACTACAAAATCTTCTTCATTTAAAATTTTATCTACATTAATATTTTCAACTTCTGTAACATAGTCAACATCAAAAATTTCTTTTTTCATTACGCCTTCTCTAACCGTTGCCATTTGAGGATGCATATCCCAGTTGATAATATTTGCCATAATACTACCTCCAAAAGCTGGCCTAATTGCGTACAATAAATTTTTGTATTCTTTTTTTTCTTTTTTTACAAAATGATCTCCAATATCTAAAATTGTACAATCCGCAGTTAAACCACAATTAAGTATGGAAGCCATTCTTGGAGCTAAATCTCTTCCTACAGAAGTTGCACCAAACAACACAATTTGAGGATCTTGTTTTTTTAATATTTCCTTAGCTATAGCTGCATGCGGTAATGTTCTAAAAGGTTCTAACCTTTTGTCATCTGCAATATAAATTTTATCTACGCCGTATTTTGAAACTTGACTTTTTACCTCACTTAAATTTTCACCAAAAACCATTGCTTCTAACGGGCATCCTAATTTTTGTGCAAGTTTTTTTGCTGCAGATAGTATTTCAAGACTTATTTCTGCTATTTTTTTATTTTCTACTTCACAATAGACAAATACACTTTTCATCTTTAATTATTTTAAAGTTATAGCCACTACCCAATGGTGTGATGAATTATTAATTCTTTAATCATTTGTTCAATATCTGCATCTGAATCGGTTAAATGTTTTGTTTCAGTAGCCGTTAAAACAAT
>DGOU01000104.1:6985-15475 GCA_002390165.1 Lutibacter sp. UBA4458 | reverse complement strand
TAAATCTTCTACATTCCATTCAGGAATATTTAAATAAGGCCTTTCTTTATTTAATTTTATAAATAACTCATCAATATTTCTTGAACTTAATTCCGTTTGTGTTCTTGCATATTTATATTTCATCACTTTTTTAGCCTGTCTTCTTCTGCATTCTGGTGAGGAACCGTGAACCGTAATTAAACATGGATAAGTTGATGAAACCACTTCTATCCCTTTTTCTAATCGTCTTCTTGCAATAATTTCAGTTTCCTTTAATTCTAAAATTTCTTCTGCATAAGTTATTTGTGGAATTTTTAATTTTTCGGCACATTGTGGTCCAACTTGAGCAGTATCTCCATCAATTGCTTGTCTTCCACCCAAAATTAAATCAAACGGAGCCAATTTTTCTATTCCTTTAGCGAGCGTGTAGCTTGTAGCTAAAGTATCTGCACCTCCAAATCGTCTGTCTGAAATCATAAAGCCTTTATCCGCACCTCTATAATAACCTTCTCTAATAATATCTGCTGCTTTTGGCGGCCCCATAGTTAAAATAGTAACTTCTGTGCCTGGTACTCTATCTTTTATATTTAGCGCAAGCTCAAGTGCGTGCAAATCATCTGGATTAAAAACTGTTGAAAGTTTAACTCTATTTACTGTACCATCCGGCTTCATTGCATCAGACCCAACATGGCGGGTATCCGGAACTTGCTTTGCTAGTACTATAATTTTAAGTGGTCTCATAAATAATATTGCTTGTATTTAATAAATCTCACCAAAAATAAAGGAAATTATTCGAGTAAAACATGACATTCCTCATACTTAAAGGAATTAAAATCCTACTTCATTTCTCCGTTCCATTTAAAAATATGGCATAAAAAAAAGCGATGACCAAAATCATCGCTTTTATAATTTATACGTTAAATATTAATTATTTACTAGTTTTCTTTTTTGATTTCTCAACTGCTTCAACTGGTTGTTCTTTTTCCATAACTTGATCCATTATGGCATTACTTACTCCCATATTAGAAAATCCACCGTCGTGAAATAAATTTTGAAGCGTAACTTTCTTAGTTAAATCTGAAAACATAGAAATGGTATAATCTGCACATTCTAATGCCGTAGCATTACCTAAAGGTGACATTTTATCAGCATAAGAAATAAAGCCGTCAAATCCTTTAACCCCACTTCCTGCTGTTGTAGGTGTTGGCGATTGAGAAATAGTATTTACCCTTACTTTATGATCACGTCCAAAGAAATAACCAAAACTACGTGCTATAGATTCTAAATATGCTTTATTATCAGCCATATCATTATAATCTGGAAAAACACGTTGTGCAGCCATATACGTAAGTGCAACAATACTTCCCCACTCATTCATTGCTTTTCTTTGGTATAAAACACTCATTACTCTATGAAAAGATAATGCAGAAACATCCCAACCTGTTTTAGTAAAATTGTAATCTTGATGTGTATATAAATTTCCACGTCTTACATTTACTGACATTCCAATAGAATGTAAAACGAAATCTATTTTTCCTCCTAATATCTCAACTGCTTTGTCTACTAAATTTTCAAGATCTAACATTGATGTAGCATCTGCAGGAATTATTTCTGAGCCTGTTTTTTCAGCTAATTCGGTTATAGTCCCAAGTCTCATTGCAACTGGTGCATTTGTTAAAACAAATTTTGCACCTTCTTCATGTGCTCTTTCTGCAACTTTCCAAGCAATAGACTTAGAATCTAACGCTCCAAAAATGATTCCTTTTTTTCCTTTAAGTAAATTATACATAATTGTATTTTAATTTTAATAGTTTGCAAATATAGTAATTCTAGTTTAACAATTGCTTTGCGTGTTCAATTGCGGTGGTTGAAGTGTCTTTTCCGCTTAACATTTCTGCTATTTCAACAATTCGTTCTTCCGATTTTAATTCTTTAAGCTGTGTAATAACCTGATTATCAACGTCTTCTTTAAATACCTTATAGTGTTGCAGTCCTTTAGCCGCAATTTGAGGTAAATGAGTAATAGCTATAACTTGCATATTTTCACTCATTTCGAGCATTATTTTCCCCATTTTTTGAGAAATAGTACCGGAAACACCAGAATCAATTTCATCAAAAATTATAGTTGGTAATTTTAAATAATCTGACAAAATTGCTTTTACAGAAAGCATAATTCTTGAAAGCTCACCACCGGATGCAATTTTTTGAAGTGCTCCAAAGTTTAGCCCTTTATTTGCTGAAATTAATAATTGCAGCTCGTCTTTTCCATTTAAATAATATTGGTCAGTTTTGGAAAGATTACATTTTAATCGTGTATTTTCCATTCCTAAATTAGAAAGTTTATCCTCCATTTTTTTTATAAAAATTGGAATAGCTTTCTGCCTAAAATTACTTATTGTATTTGCTAAATTATCTAGTTTATCTGCAACGGTATTAATTTCCTCTTCTTTTTCAGAAATTATAGTTGCAGAGTTTTCCATACTACTTACTTTCTTTTCTAGCTTACTTTGTATCTCTAATAATTCACTTACCGTTTTTACTAAATGTTTTTGCTCCAAATTATAGATTAACTGTAATCTATTATTTAGTTTTTCTAATTCAGATGGTTCAAAATTTACGTTTTCATTTAGGTAAACTAACTCATTAGCAATATCATCTACTTCAATTTTTACACTTAAAATCCTGTCGTATAATTTTTTATATTCATTAGAATACGAACTTATTTGTTCCATTTTAGAAGATATTGAATTTAATAATTCAAGCAAACCAATTTCTTCATTAAAAGCACTATTTTCAGCTTCTGATAAATTTAATTTAATAGATTCAATATTATTCAATTTATCTAAATTCTGTTCAATTTCTTCCTGCTCGCCATTAACTAATTTAGCTTGCAATAATTCCTTATACAAATGAGAATTATATTCAAAATTTTGTTGTGCTTTTTGTTGATTAATCAACAATTCCTTCAACTCTTTTTTTAAGGTATTATATAATTTTAATCCCTTTGAATAAGAAGCTATTTTAGTAGCATTATTTGCTAAAGTATCTAATATATAAAACTGAAAATTAACATCTGCCAACTGTAAAGTTTGATGTTGAGAATGAATATCAATCAGTTTTTCACTTAATAGTTGTAAAACAGAAAGTGTTGTTGGCGTATCATTAATAAATGCTCTAGATTTTCCTGAAGGTAATATTTCACGTCTTATAATGGTTACAGCCTCAAAATCTATATCGTGCTCTTCAAAAAAGATTTCTAAATGATAATCGGTAATAGAAAATTGTGCTTCTACAATACATTTTTTGGTAGTATCTTTTAGTGTTGTAGAATCGGCACGTTTACCTAACACTAAACCTAATGCACCTAATAATATTGACTTTCCAGCTCCTGTTTCCCCAGTTATAATAGATAATTTATCTTTAAAATTAACAGATAAATTTTCAATTAAAGCATAATTTTTAATAGAAAGGGCTACAAGCATATTGGTAATTTAGAATTATAAAATTACTTTATTTTATTCCACTTAGAAGCATTTAGTGAAGATATTTTTAATAAATCTTCTTTTAAAGAAGAAGTATCAAAATAAGGTCCATCAGAAAAAACATTTACAATTTCATCGGCTTTGGCATCCATAAATACACGTAATAAAAAAGCATTTGGCCTTGCATTGTAAATTCTTTTCAGTTTTTGAATAGCATTGTCAATACTAGTTTTACCACTTTTTTTATCCTTAGCCAAAACATCTAGTCCCTTTAAATGATATTCGTACAACGCATCACGAAATTGTTTATAGGTTGGCGAAACTAAATTATCCATTAACGTAAATCGAGATCTAGTTCCTGCATTTTGATTCCATCCTTTATACCCACTTTGTTGGGCTTGAACTAATATATTTTGGGCTTTATTATAATAAGGAGTTCCACCGTATAAGCTAAAAGTATCTGCATCCATTCCAATAATAGTATAAACATAAAATGTAACCACTGAAACTAGGTTAGACTCGTACGTGTTTTGATTAAATAATAAAGGCTGATATTCCGTGTATTGAAACGAAAAATCATCATCTTTAAAATTAAAAACAGGCGATAAATACGCAGTATCAAAAATTGGGCGAGAAGATTGAATTTGAATATTACCTTTAAAATCATCCCCTGATTCCTGTAAAATGGTAATAGTTAAATTACAATGTATTTTTTCTTGATCTTTATAATTAAAGTTTGTCCAACGTTTTTGATTTACAAACTCGGTTAAATCATTTTGTAACGTAGTGAATTTTTGCTTATTGGATCCAGGGATTTTATCTGCATTAACCGTAACCGTACAATTTAATTCTTGCGCGTTTAATGAAATGGCAAAAAGAAATACGGCTACAATTTGAACTATTTTTTTAAGCATACATTTTATTCAAAATTTCATTAAATATATCGGAAGCTACTTCTGCTTTAGATTTCAGACTAAATTCCGAAATATTTTCGAATTTATCAATAATGGTAACTTTATTTGTTTCTTTTTTAAATCCTGCACCTTCGTCATTAAGAGAATTAAGCACTATAAAATCTAAATTTTTCTTTTTCAGTTTTGCTTTTGCATTTTCTAATTCGTTAGCTGTTTCTAACGCAAAACCAACTAAAACCTGTCCTTTTTTAATTTTTCCTAAGGATGCTAAAATATCTTTAGTTTTAACCAATTCTAAAGAAATGGAAGAAGATTTTTTCTTTATTTTGTTTCTAGCAACTTCTTTAGGTTTATAATCAGAAACTGCGGCAGACAAAATAGCAATATCTACGCTTGAAAAATAATTATGTGTTTCGATATACATTTGTTCCGTAGAAACAACATTAATTCTTTTTATAAGTGAATTAGAGATTGTTTCGGCTGATGGTCCAGTAATTAAAGTAACTTCTGCCCCTAAATTTGCAGCTTTATTAGCTAATTCAAATCCCATTTTACCAGAAGAATGATTTCCAATAAAACGAACAGGATCAATAGCTTCATAAGTTGGACCAGCAGTAATAAGCACTTTTTTACCATATAATGGCAACTCTTTAATAATAGATTTTTCTATAAAAGCTACAATATTTTCTGGTTCTTCCATTCTACCTTCACCTACCAAACCACTTGCTAATTCACCTGAAGCTGGTGGAATAAAAATATTACCAAAACTTTTTAGTTTATTTATACTTTTAGAAGTTGCTGGATGTTGATACATATCTAAATCCATAGCAGGAGCAAAGAATACTTGGCATTTTGCAGATAAATAACTTGCTAATAATAAATTATCACAAATACCATTAGACATTTTTGATAAGGTATTTGCTGTTGCAGGTGCAATAACCATATAATCCGCCCAAAGACCTAAATCTACATGACTATTCCATTCTTCATTTTCGTCTTCATTTTTATCAAAAAAAGTAGAATATACCGGATTTTTAGAAAGCGTAGAAAGTGTTAAAGGTGTAACAAAATCTTTAGAAGCTGGCGTCATTACAACCTTAACTTGAGCTCCAGATTTGATAAATAATCGAACTAAATGTGCCGTTTTGTAAGCAGCAATACCGGCTGTAACACCTAATAGTATATTTTTACCGCTTAGGACAGACATTTATTCTTGATTTTCTTCTGGATTTCTATGATAAATTTTATCTTCTAACCATTCTTCAACAGCTATTGCAGTTGCTTTTGGCAATTTTTCATAAAATTTAGAAACTTCAATTTGCTCTTTATTTTCAAATACTTCATCTAAACTATCTGTATACGTAGCAAATTCTTCTAATTTTTCAATTAATTCACTTTTTAAGTCGCCATTTATTTGTTGGGCTCTTTTTGCAATAATTGTTATGGCCTCATAAATATTATTGGTTGGCTCTTCAATTTTATTTTTATTGTAAGTAATAGTTGAAGATGCTGCTTTTGAGTTTTTATAATCCATTAGTGTTAGTTTTTAGTGCTATAACTGAATTTAATTGGTTATTTAAATTTTCCTTTAACTTTTTAGTTTCTTCCAAATATTTTGATTTAGGAAAATTCTTATCTAATCGTTCTTCTGCTTTTAAAGCGTTTTTTATTCGTTCTTCTTTTTTAACTATATAGCTATTTATTCCTAATTCGTATGCTGCCTTAAATTTATAATACATAGCATCTTCTTTAAGCGATGAACCTAAATAATCTGCTATAAAATTATCAAAAGCGGTAACCGCGGAAATATAATCTGAAATTCTATAATATTGTTTTGCAATTTCAAACGCTTTTTTCTCTAATTTAAAAGTAAGTTCTTTAATAGTTTTATTTGCATCAGCAACTTTACTTGAAGTTGGATATTTAAAAATAAAATTTTGTAAGGCATTTAATGCTTCATTAGTATCTTTTTGATCTAAACTAAATCTTGGAGAAGCCTTATAATAGCTATACGCAGACAAATAAGCCGCTTCTTCAACCTTTGAACTTTTAGGATAGTTTTTTACAAATTTATCAAAATAATACGCAGCTAAACTATATTGCTTTGTATTATAATGTGATTGTGCAACCATATATTGAATACGCTCCATTTGAGGTTTCCCTCTATACTTAGGTGTTATTTTCTCAAACAATTGAATGGCTTTAGAGTACTTTTGAGCTTCGTACATTTTAGTAGCCATTTTATATTGGTCTTGAACATTACCTTTATTCAATACTTTTTGATATTCACTACACGAAAAAAACGTAGAAGTAAACAATAAAATAAAAATGAGATTTTTAATTTTTTGCATTTGGCAAAATTACTTATTTATTATGGATTATTAAAATACTTTTTTTACACTTATTTAAACCACAAAAATAACTTGGTTTGACAATAATGATTATTAATCAATCTTAATTGTTTGTTAATTATTTGAAGTTGGAGAAACTGAGGTTTCAACATTTAAACTTTTAATATCTTTATCAAACATATATAAACCACTTTTGGCTTCGCCAATTAAATTGATTTTATCTAAAATTGTACGTGCTTGTGCTTCTTCTTCTATTTGTTCAGCCACATACCATTGTAAAAAGTTATGAGTTGCATAATCTTTTTCTTCTAAGGATATATGAACCAATTCATTAATAGTTTGTGATACGTATACTTCGTGTTTTAAAAGGGTGCCAAACATTTCTTTTATAGAACCAAATTTTGATGCTGGCTTTGACAATTCAGAAACCAAAGAATGCCCTCCTCTTTCATTAATATATTTAAAGAATTTAAGCATGTGTTGTCTTTCTTCATCGGATTGTGCATACATAAATCCAGAAATTCCTTCTAATCCTTGCGCTTCTGCCCAAGAAGCCATTGCTAAATATATTTGTGAAGATTCTGCTTCTATTCTAATTTGCTTATTTAAAGCATTTTCCATGTTTTCTGATAACATAATATCTCTTTTTAAATTTTTATCAAAATTACTAATATTTTTCTACAAAATCACCTAGTTTTTGGTCTAATTCATTGCTGACTTCCACCAAAGGTAACCTAACCAATTTACTAGTAATGTGCAACTTTTCTAAAAGTGCTTTTATACCTGCAGGGTTTCCTTCTTCAAAAATATAATTAATTACATCCATTAATTTATAATGCAGTTGATAAGCTTCACTAGGTTTACCTTTTAATCCTAACTGAATTAAGGCAGAAAAATCTTTAGGAAAACCTTGTCCAATAACTGAAATAACTCCAGATCCACCAGCTAATACCATTGGCAAAGCAATCATATCATCTCCAGAGATCACTAAAAAATTACTTGGTTTATTTTTAATTAAAGTCATTGCTTGTACTATATTTCCTGTAGCCTCTTTAACTCCAATTATATTGTTACAATTATTAGCTAACCTTAAAACAGTTTTTGGAAGAATATTACTAGCTGTTCTACTAGGAACGTTATATACAATAATAGGTTTTGGTGAACTTTCTGAAATAGCTTTAAAATGCTGATAAATTCCTTCTTGCGTAGGTTTATTATAATATGGCGAAACAGACAATACCGCTGAAAATGCAGATAAATCTGTAGTATTTATTTCATTTATAACTGCTTGCGTATTATTGCCACCAATACCAAGTATTAATGGAAGCCTGCCGTTATTTGCCTTAATAATTGTTTTTTTTATTTGTTCTTTTTCTTCGGCAGTTAAGGTTGCAGGTTCACCTGTAGTTCCCAAAACCACCAAATAATTTACACCATTTTTAATTTGATAATTTACTAATTTTTCTAATGCATTATAGTCAACCGATTTATCTGCATTAAAAGGAGTTACTAATGCAACACCTGTTCCTAAAAATTCTTTCATTATAATTTATTTAAAATGGTTAAATATTTTTTAATTTCATTGGTGTAAATAGCAACATTTGTTGTATCACAATTTACGAGTAAGTTATAAAATCGATCATCAAAAAAAGAATAACCAGTTCTAAAACTAATATTCATTTGCAATAATAGTAGATTTAAATATAGGCTATCAACTTTACTATAATTTATTAACAAATCGTACTTTTTTGTTAAGTTAAAAGG
>DGOU01000104.1:4531-6934 GCA_002390165.1 Lutibacter sp. UBA4458 | reverse complement strand
CTTCAATTTTAGATGTTTTTTGTTGATAAACTACAATTTCTAATTGACTTTCGTTAATTTTAAACTGTTTAATCAGTTCCTTTTTAATAGTCGAAATCTCGGTATCATCTTCTACAAAAATTAAAATATTTTTAACTTTGCTTTGCGTTTTTTCTGCTTCTTTTTTTAAAAAACCATGTATATGATTCTTTATAAAAATTTGATTGGTTTTTCGTTTAAATCCTGTAAAAATCATTAAATTTGTGCTTTCACTCGCAAAATTAATTAAAACATTAGTATTTATTTAATGAAAAAAACAATAATTTCATTTTTAATTATCCTTTTACTTTTTAGTTGCAAAAAAAATACTCTTCAAATAGTAAAAATAAAAGGGAAACAATTACCTATTACCGAAAAATTAGTTTCCGATTCTTCTATTGTAAAAACTTACCTTCCATACAAATATAAAATGGAAAAAGAAATGAATACTGTTTTAAGTTATACCTCAAAAGATTTAGTTGCAACGGATGGTAAATTAGAAAGCTCATTAGGTAATTTATTGGCAGATTTGTGTTACCAAAAAGGAAATTTTGTGTTTAAAAAAAGAACTGGTAAAAATATTGATTTTGCCATGTTTAATTTTCGTGGTATTAGAGCAGGTGTTCCAAAAGGAAATGTAACCATGCAAAATGCGTTTAATTTAATGCCTTTTGAGAATAATTTGGTGGTAACAGAATTATCATCGGAAAAGTTAAAAGAACTACTTCAATATTTGATAACTCAAAGAAAAGCGCATCCTTTATCTAAACAAGTTAAACTAAAAATTACTAAAAACGGGTATAATTTTACCATAAATGGTAAACCAATTAATAATAAAAAAACGTATTACATTTTAACATCCGATTATTTACAACATGGCGGAGATCATATGGATTTCTTTAAAAATCCGATTAAATTATATCTGTTAAATTATAAAATGCGAAGTTCCATTATTGATTATTTTAAAGAAACTGATACTCTAAAAACAAAACTTGACGGACGATTTGTAACCGAAAATTAAACTAGGTAATGAAAAGAAGAAAATTTATAAAACAATCTACCGCTGCAACCGCTTTTTTAACATTAGGCGGGCTATCATTACAATCGTTTTCAAAAAATTCATTAAAACAAATTACCATATTACATACTAACGATGTACACAGCCATATAGAACCTTTTCCAGCTGACGATACTGATTATCCTAATTTAGGTGGTGTAGCAAGGCGAGCAACTTTAATTGAGAAAGTAAGGCAAGAAAACCCAAACACACTTTTATTAGATGCGGGAGATATTTTTCAAGGAACACCATACTTTAATATTTATGGCGGAGAAATAGAATTCAAATTAATGAGTCAGTTAAAATATGATGCTGCAACCATTGGAAATCACGATTTTGATAATGGTATTGATGGCTTGCTTGCACAATTACCAAATGCAACATTCGATTTTGTTTCTGCTAATTACGATTTTAGTAAAACCGTTTTAAATAATTATGTAAAACCTTATAAAACATTTATAAAAGATGGTATTAAAATAGGTGTTTTTGGTTTAGGAATTGAACTAGAAGGATTAGTTGATCCAAAAAATTATAAAGAAACAAAGTATTTAAATCCGGTTGAAATTGCTAAAAAGGTAAGTAAAACCTTAAAAGAAGAAGAACATTGCGATTTAATTATTTGTTTATCGCATTTAGGTTATCACTATAAATCCGATAAAATTGACGATTTAAAATTAGCTGCTCAAACAAAAAATATCGATATAATTATTGGCGGACATAGTCATACTTTTTTACCAAAACCAACAATTACAAAAAATAGTATTGGAGAAAATGTATTAGTTAACCAAGTTGGTTGCTATGGTATAAATGTTGGTAGAATTGATTTTTATTTTGATGACAATAAAAATAAAACAAGTAAAGGTAAAACTATAATAGTATAATAAAAATAGTAAAATGCGTATAGAAAACGACTTAAAATTAGGCTTTAAAGATGTTATGATTCGTCCAAAACGATCCACATTAAGCTCTAGATCACAAGTAACATTAGATAGAGAATTTTCATTTTTACACAGCAAACAAAAATGGAATGGCGTACCAATTATGGCTGCAAATATGGATACGGTAGGCACTTTTGAAATGGCTGTTGCATTAGCTAAACATAAAATATTTACAGCTATTCATAAACACTACACTATTAGTGAATGGACTACCTTTTTAGAAAAGACAGATAAAAGCATTTTAGAATATATTGCTGTAAGTACTGGTACAGGCTTAAAAGATGCCGAAAAATTGAAAGAAATTTTTTCTACCCACCCAGAAATAAAATTTATTTGTATTGATGTTGCTAATGGTTATTCAGAACATTTTGTGCGTTTTGTTAAAAAAAC
>DGOU01000104.1:0-4408 GCA_002390165.1 Lutibacter sp. UBA4458 | reverse complement strand
GGTGTTGGTTATCCTCAACTATCTGCAATTATAGAATGTGCAGATGCTGCTCATGGACTTGGCGGACAAATAGTTTCGGATGGTGGGTGTAAAATTCCGGGAGATGTAGCCAAAGCATTTGGTGGAGGATCTGATTTTGTAATGTTAGGTGGCATGTTTGCAGGACACACAGAAAGTGGTGGAAATCTTGTTGAAATTGGTGGTGAAAAATACAAACAATTTTATGGCATGAGTTCAGAAACCGCTATGAATAAACACGTTGGCGGTGTTGCAAATTACAGAGCATCTGAAGGAAAAACTGTTAAAATACCTTTTAGAGGACCAGTAGAAAATACGGTACATGATATTTTAGGAGGATTACGATCAACTTGCACTTATGTTGGTGCAAAAAGGTTGAAAGAGTTAACTAAAAGAACTACCTTTATCCGTGTTCAAGAACAACACAATCAAGTGTTTTCAAAATAACTAATAATCGGCCTCTAGCTCAGCTGGCAGAGCACCTGACTCTTAATCAGGTTGTCGTGGGTTCGAAACCCACGGGGCCGACTTTTTTCTAAAAAAATATTTATTAGTGTCGCCCTTCGCTATCAATAATTTTATTTCTAATAGCTAATGAATCTTTTGACAATAAGAATTTTTGTGTAGCTTTAGGAAGCAAATCCAAAACTTCTTCTAATTTATTTTCTTTTATGGCTTTTCTTATTTTTGAAGCACTAATGTAGTTTGGATTATTTTCTTCATCTAATCCATCGTATTTTCTAGTAATTTCAATTACTTCGCAACCATTTTTAGGAAGAATTTCTTTCATTGCTGTATTATATGCTAAGGTTGTTTGGCAATAATTTTCGGTCCCTACATATCGTTTTGTAATATTTAAAATTGGCACTACATAATTAGCAAATATAGATACATCCACTTCTGCTTGTTTTTGAGAAATTTCATTCCATGATTCCGATTTTAAAAAATAGTTTGGAAAAATTGCACCCGACACTATATAAGGTCCTGTAGCTAAAACTACCACATTCTTTAAATGAGAAATGCCTTCTTCAATAATTTTTCTTCTAATTTTATATGGAAAAGAAGAAAGATCTTCTTCAACTACAAACAAATATAAAAGTTCATTTTCAGAAGCTGCCTTTTCAATTAAGTATAAATGCCCTTTTGTAAACGGATTACAATTAACCACTATAGCAGCAATGTTGTTGGTTTTAGTTTTTCGCTTATGTTGTAAAAGAAATTTTTGATAATCTTCAATAGTTTGATAACCAAATTCTAAAACTGAAAATAAAGGTTCTGCTCTTGCTATTTCCTTATAACCGAGACCTTCAAAAAGAGTTGCAGTTTTAGGTCTAGTATATACAAAACATCGTTTATAATTTTCTAATATTTTATTTCCTAAAGTAGTTACTATCCAAGGGAAAGCAGTGCTATCTCTAAATTTTTTATCAACAACAACAAATTTTAAAGTTTGATGTCTATAAGAACCAGTTCCAATAATTTCATCGTTTAAATTATATAAAATAAGTGTTTTATCAACTTCATAAGGTTTAAATTCAAATCCATTTTTTGATAAAAATTCAGTAACAAATTTAATATCAAAAGGATTTTCTAAATCTAATAATTCTGTCCGAAAATCGGTGTTTTCAAAATTCATTTTAACGATAAATATTTTGAATGAAAAATAAAAAAAGTGACAATGCTAACAAATCTGCTGACCCTCCTGGCGATATATTTTTTTCTTTACAAAACAAGCATAATTCTAAATAATCTATTTTACCTTTTAAAGTTGAATTTGCCATAATTTTTAAATTTTCAGCTTCTTTTGAATTTCGGTATAACACATTAGAATCGTCAACGTTTGAAATTAATAATAACAATGCTTTTTTTAATATTTCATTTAATTCATTTTTATTTTGATGGGTATTAATTTTAAATTGTTCCTTAAAAAAAGGCATTATTTTTTCAAAAATTATAGGAAACCCCATTTGTGCTTGATAACGTGCCCCTGCTCCTTTTATTCCAAATTTTTGATATGTTTTTTCTCCATGAGATTTATTTTTTTTATTCAAGGAATTTAATTCGTTTTCAACAATATCTTTCGTAATACTTTGTAATGTTTTTCTGAATAAAGAACTATTAAAGATAAAATTATTTTTACGCAAGGAGTACACACTAGCAAAAACAGACAAACCCATAATAAAAATTAATCCCCTATGCGTATTTGCACCGTTAGTAGCCAAAAGCATTTTATTTTCAGCTTTAATTCCTATTTTTCGAATTTCAGGTAATGCTTTTGCTAAATCATCTTTATAATTAAATGCTAATTCTCCAATTTCTAACCAAAAAGGGGAAATGGCAGCGCATGAATTCAAAAATGTAAAATAATTCATATCCGAATGTGCACCAGAATCTTCAAAATCAACCAAACCAGGTTTTGGAGTTACAGATACTTCATATAAAATGGCTTTGTTTGCCATTTCGCAAATAGTTTGTAGTACTTCCTTTTTTTGCTGAGAATTTATATAAAACTGCATTTTTTCAAAAGAAAACTTCCTTAAATCCTTAAAAGTGTGATTTTTTTCACGCATACAAATAGTTGCTGGCTTTTCACACAATAAACATTTTTTTATTTTATTAGAACTTATTGGAATCCCAGTTTTATCAAAAACATCTACATCAATTAACCTTCCTACTTCATGATTTTGTTCAAATTTTTCAGTTAATAGTTTAAGCTGATTTAAATTAATGGTTTTATCTTCTATTTTACTGCAATAAAAATTACCAGCTTCATCTAAATTTTCATTGATTTTATTAATGGAAATATTAATTCTATTTGCTAGTAAAAATATTTTAAAATCCTCCAATATTACATCAAAAAACTGTTGAGTAACTACCGTATTTTTAGGATAACCCGCAATATTTAAAGAAACACTAATTGTTGCAAATTGATTTACAGATAATTTTTCTCGAATTCCTTTACGAGCTTCTTTTGCAAAAAGTATTTTAGTTAAATTTTCAATATTTTGAGTCATTCAACAGGTTTTAATTGCCTTACTACGTCAATTGCAGTACCGTCTCTATATTCAATTAATGCAACTATTTTATTTGTTCGTTCAATAGTATTTGGCACTCCAACAATATTCTCAACTTCCTTTTGTAAATCTTCAATTTTTCGAATATTTAAACCTGCATTTACTAATAATTGTTCTAATTCTGGTTTATTAGGATTTACACAAATTCCTCTTTCCGTTACCACAACATCCACAGATTCTCCAGGAGTAACAATAGTATCTACACGTTTATTAATAGTTGAAATTCTACCTCTAAAAGAAGGACAAACCACAACAGTAAGTTCTGCTCCTGAGGCGGTATCGCAATGTCCGCCAGAAGCTCCTATTAAATACCCTTTTGAACCTGTTATTACGTTTACATTAAAATCTACATCTACTTCTAATGCTCCTAAAACTACAATATCTAATTTATTGGTCATACAACCACAGTTATACGGATTTGCATATAATGAGGCAGATATTTCAATATGATTTTTATTATTATATAACGATGAACTTACCTCAGCATCAAAAGATTGAACGTCAAAAATGGTTTTAAACAAACCTTCATTAAGCATATCCACGCCATAAGATGTAACACCTCCAAGCAAAAAGCTTCCTTTAATTTCTTTATCCTCCATTTTTTTACGAATGAATTTAGCAACGGCTAAAGAAGCACCGCCAGCACCTACCTGAAAAGAAAATCCGTTTTTAAAATAACCTGAATTTTCAATAACATCTGCTGCTAGTTTTGCAATTCGCAAATCCATTGGCGATTTTGTAATTCGTGTAGTTCCGCTAGCAATTTTAGTTGGATCGCCAATAGAATCTACTTTGACTACATAATCTACAAAATTTTGTTGAATTGACAATGGAAAGCAAGGAAACTCAACCAAATTATCGGTTACAATAATTACTTGTTTTGAGTAACGAGAATCAATTCTGGCATAACCTAAAGACCCGAATGCTGATTTTCCAATAGCACCGTTTGCATTACCTTCTTCATCAGCTGATGAAGCTGCAATTATACATAAATCAATAGAAATTTTGCCTGTATGTATTGCTCTAACTCTTCCTCCGTGAGAATGAATAATTACAGGATTTTCCATAATTCCTTCAGAAATCGCTTTCCCTAATTCTCCTCTAATTCCAGAAGTCCAAATTTTTGTTATAGTTCCATCCTTAATGTATTTTACTAATTTAGTATGACTATTATTAAGTGATGAAGAAGCTAAGGTTATATTTTTAATTCCTAATTCAGCTAATATTTCAATGGCTTTCACCAAAATATAGTCTCCATTTCTTAAATGATGATGGAATGAAACGGTCATTCCATCTTTTGGAGAAGTTTTAATAAT
>DGOU01000017.1 GCA_002390165.1 Lutibacter sp. UBA4458 | reverse complement strand
ACGAGCAGTTTGTTCTTTATTAATAGCAATTTCTACTGCTTTATTTAAATGAAGCATTTCTTGTTTTAAACTATCTGTAGCAACATAAGCCATTGCCAATGCGGTATGTGCTTTTTCTTTAATGTTATCTTCTAATTTTTTGTGTTTAAATAACATTTTTAAATTATCTATAGCTTGCTCAGGGTTTTGTAAACGAACTAAAGTTTTTGCTTGCCAAATTTTAGTTTCGTTAACTAAATTAGCGTTTGGGTAGTTTAATAATACAAAATTAAACGCTTCTAAAGCAGGCACAAACCGTTTGGAATAATAACGAGCTTTACCTAATAATAAATAAGCATCATCTATTTGATTGTTATGCTCTTGCCTTGCAATTAACATGGAATGTTTTTGGACTGCCTTTACTGCTTTTTCTTCTGCTTTATCAAATTCTTTAGGAGAAGCATCTTTGTCTAATTTAACACCTGGTAATGCTAATTCATCCACCTTTAAAGGCTCAATAGGCAAGGTTTTCCAATAATTATCTTTGTAATTTTGATTTAACTCTAATAATCCATTTTGTAAGGCAACTTTACCATTATATAATACATTATATTTGGTAGCTACAGAATGATACGTTCTGTTTAAAAAAGCATCTTTTTTGGTAGAACAACTTATTACAACTAAAATTATAAATAAGGTAAGTATTTTAAAGCCGGTTTTCAATACAATATGTTTAGCCCTTTAACTTATTAATTAAGTTATTTATTGTTAAAGGAGTGTAAAAATACAAAATTAAGTGTTTTTTAGGTATTTAAACGCTAAAATAGGCTTCTAATTCTTTTAATGTTTCTGTAGAGGTTTTAATATCTTTAACTACATCACCTTTATCTAACACTACAATTCGATCGCAAACTTCGGTTACATGACCTAAATCATGACTAGAAATTAACACGGTAGATTTGCTTTCTTTTGTTAAATTATTCAATAATTTTTTAAGTCGAATTTGAGTGGTTGGATCTAAATTTGCAAAAGGTTCATCTAAAACTATTACTTCTGGATTACCAATTAAGGCAGAAACTATTCCTGCTTTTTTTTGATTCCCTTTAGATAAATCTCTCAAATACTTTTTCTTCCCTAAAATTTCATCGTTAAAAATTTCTTTAAACTGTTGCAAAAATAAATGGATATCTGCTTTATTTAATCCGCGTAATTCTCCAATAAAATAAAAATATTCTTCGGGTGTTAAATAGCCAATTAAAAAACTTTCATCAATAAAAGCTGCAGTAAAAGGTTTCCAATCTTCGCTTTTATTTACTTGTATATCTTTATTAGTAATAAAACCAGTGGTTGGGCTAATTAAATCAAGCATTAAATTAAAAAAGGTAGTTTTGCCTGCTCCGTTATTTCCAACCAAACCAAAAGTTTGTCCTTCAGGAATTGTTAATTCTTCAATGTTTAAAACCTGAACTTTGTTATATTTTTTTGTAAGATTATTTACGGTTATCATTTTTTGTTACTTTTTTATAATGGTTTATTTTTTTTCGTTGTATGCAGCTATAGTTTTATATTTTCCTTTTTGATAAATGCTTTCAATTTTATTTAAAAAGAAGTTTCTAAAAACAATTCCTAAAACACCACTAAAACCAAGTACTAAAAGTCCGGCTTCAAAATTTATGAATTTATAAGGAATATAAAACAACAACATTGGTAAAACTAATTTTGGCAAAGCAATTAACATTTGAGTTGGATTAAATCCGTTGGTATTACTAAAAGCCTTTGCTTTTACGTTCAATTCAATAGGAACTCTATTTAATGCGCCACCAAACAAAGTAATAAAAGAGTTTAAGCCAATATTAAAAAGTGCTCCTGCAGCAATCATTCCAAAAATTTTCCAACCAAAATATAAATATGGTGTACTTAATATAAAAGATAGTGCAACTGCAAAAATCATTAAATACCATTTAGATTCTAAGTATTTTTTATACGGAATATTCTGACTCATTAACAGTTTATAATACTCACTATCCCAAGATGGAACTAACTGACCAAAAGTTAATAAAAAACCGCCCGTTACAAATATAGAAGCAAAAGCTAAAAAAGCCGGCATTTTTTGATAGGTTGGTTGTGTGTAAAAAATTAATCCGTAAAACAAAAATAAAAACGACATCATCATTACCTGTCTCGGACGTGCATTTCTCCAAATTAATTTCACATCATTTTTTAAAAAAGGAGCAACACTACCAAACCTATTCATCCATGATAAATCGGTCGTTTTTACTTCTTTTATGTTTTTAGAAACTTTTCCATCTACATAAAAATCACTTTTTATATACTTAAAATTTAAGTAATACAATACAACCATTAATAAAGCTGGAATTATTGCTAATATTGGGTGATTATATAATGCATTAAATGCAACACCTATTGGTTTTGAAATAGGATAAATATTAAAAAATTGTAAAGCAGCAAATACTACTAAAACGGAAAGTAATCCATAAAAAACAGCATTAATTTTATTTACTAAAAAATTTATAAAATTAATAGAATACGTTAAAAATAGCATTGCAAAAAACCAAGGAATTACTTGAGATGGCGGATAATTTTTTATCAATAATACCAAGCTAAAAGGCAAAAACAGAAACCAAGGTAAAAAGTTAAAAAACGAAACCAGAGTTTTACCTAATAAGTAATGAATGATGCTCTTTTTTTTAACAGGAATGGTCATTAAAGGCTTAATATTCATAACTGGTAATTGTTGCATAAAAAATCGTAATACCAAATCAAACAAAAACCAAAAGATTATAAAATTGTTTACCAAAACAATAGGATCTGATTCTGGAATTGTTTTTTTTAAAATAAAATATAATGAACTTCCTAAAACCAAAGCAGCTCCTCCAAAATAAAGTACTGCAAATATTAGTAGAATTTTAATGGCAATTCCTTTTTGAAAATAGGAAGCTCTAAAAAATTGTTTCCATTCTAAACTTAAAAATTTCTGTATCATTTTGGGTTTAATTAATTGAAATTAACAATTTATGGGTATAAAAATAATGGGTTTTGTTACAAGTAAATGTACAAGTTTTTTAAATTAATGACTTATTTTTTGTTTAAAAGTATTATGGCATGACACACAAGATTTCATGGTTATAGCTAAAGCTTCCAGCGATTTATTTTTATCTTTTGTTAAAAATATTTTAGCCATTTTATCAGCATTATTATGAAATCCTAATCCTAATTGTTCAAATTTTTGGTTATTAAACGAAGAGCACATCATTTTCATATCGTTGGTTAAACCTAATTTAGAGGATGCTAATTTTGAAGCCTTTTCATATTGATCTTTAGATAAATAATCTATAATGGATTGTACAGCTATTACATGATTTCTCATATTCATTAGTTGATGTTTTGCTTTTTGCGGTGACATATCAAGTGCTATACGATTATCTTTTTCGAACTTCATATTATGCATCATCATTTGGTTAGCGTTATGCATGGTTGTAGTTTCTTTTTTGGGTTGTTGTTTTGTTTTTTTACAGGATGTTGCTAAAAATCCTATTATAAAAATAAGGATTAAGATTGCTGAATATTTTTTCATTTTTTTAAGTATTGAAGAATAATTTATATAAACAAATATACATTTTTAGGATAGATTAGTATTTTAAATTTAATAGATAATATTTATCATTTTGCTAGTTATACCAATTTATATTCAGAATAATTTTCTGCTAATAATTTTTCTGCTTTTTTTGGTAATACTTCTAAAACAATATAAAATAGAATTATTAGGAAGGTAAATAAAAAAGCAAGCAATAAATAAAACCATGCTGTATAAATTTGGCTTTCTTTGTGAAAAATATTTATAAAATTAAAAAAGTTCAACGGTAATATCAGAAAACTTCCTATTCCTGTTCTAAAAATCATATCTTCTAACATCCATTTTTTACCATTTTTCAGGAAATTCTTTTTGAAGGTTCTATTTAAAATAAAACTTTTGTAAAAGGCATATAAACATAAAATTATTAAAACAGATAAAAGAATATAGTTAACATAAACTGTTTTGCAAATAGTATAAAAAGATATAAACAACAAGGCAGTTAAAACAATTTTTGGTAATTGAAACCATTCTTTGGTAAAATGCCATAAAATTTTCCAATACTTTTTACTCATAGTTTTTTGGCGTTCACTAACCACATCCATAAAACCAAAAACGCCAAATTTTTTAAAAGACACATTTTTTGCTTGTTCAAAAGATAAATTTGGTTGTTTATCCCAAATTTGTTC
>DGOU01000176.1:7027-17026 GCA_002390165.1 Lutibacter sp. UBA4458 | reverse complement strand
CCTGGTGATGTAAAATATATTCCTATTAGTAAAAGAGATGCTTATATGCGGAATAATTATGAAAAAGCATATAATGTTGATGCACAAGATGGCGATTTAGGATCTACCAAGTTTTACAATAAGGATGAAGAAGAATTAGATAGTAAACCTAGAATGTATAATTCTCCTGAAAACCCTAGAACTATTGGCGAAAGTGGATTAATAATGCAAAAATATGACACTAAAAAAAGAACCACATTAATTAGTAACAAAACTAGAGTTTACAAAGGCGGTTCTTGGAAAGATAGAGAATATTGGTTAGATCCTGCACAACGTAGATATTTACCAGAATATATGGCTACAAATTTTATAGGTTTTAGATGTGCTACGGATAGATTAGGTCCTATGACATATAAACGCAGAAAACCAACAACAACAAAAATTAGATACTAAAAAATACTTCAAAAAATAAACAAAAACCTCGCTGTAAATTCAGCGAGGTTTTTTTATATTTAAACTATGGAAATAAAAGAATTATATAGTTTATATACACAAAGCTTTTTGATAGATACCGACACAAGAAATATTAGAAAAGGAAGCATTTTCTTTGCTTTAAAAGGTGAAAACTTTAATGGGAATTTATTTGCTGAAGAAGCACTAAAAAAAGGAGCTTCCTATGCTGTAGTAGATGAAACTATTAATACTAATACTTCCCAAATTATCCATGTAAAAAACAGTTTACAAACCCTACAAGCTTTAGCTAATTATCATAGAAACAAATTAGGAATCCCTATTATTTCACTAACAGGCAGCAATGGCAAAACCACCACTAAAGAATTAATAAACTGTGTATTATCAACAAAGTATAGTACTACCGCAACTAAGGGGAATTTAAATAATCATATTGGTGTGCCATTAACCTTGCTTTCCATGACTCCAAAAACTGAAATTGGGATAGTTGAAATGGGCGCAAATCATATAGGGGAAATAAAATTTTTATGTGATATTGCAGCGCCAAATTTTGGTTACATTACTAATTTTGGTAAAGCTCATTTAGAAGGATTTGGAAGCTTTGAAAACATTATTAAAGAGAAATCAGAACTATATAAATCTATAAAAAAAGCTAATGGAACTACATTTATTAATTCCGATGACAAGTTACAAATTAAACAATCAAAAGGAATAAAAGCAGTCAGATTTAACCAAAAAATGGTAGTTTTAAAAGAAGCTAATCCGTATGTTAAAGTTGCCTTTAAAGATATTATTATAAATAGCCATTTAATTGGAAAATATAATTTTACAAATATTGCAGCAGCAGTTACTATTGGAAATTATTTTAATGTAAAAACTAAGGATATTAAAAGCGCTATTGAAAATTATATTCCAACAAATAACCGATCACAAATTATTTCTAAAAACAGCAATCAAATTATATTAGATGCCTATAATGCTAATCCAAGTAGTATGAAGGCAGCTATTGATAATTTTAATTTACTACAAGCTGAAAATAAAATAGCAATTTTAGGAGATATGTTTGAATTAGGGGAAAGCAGTTTACAAGAACATAAAAAAATTGCATTATTAGCTACTTCATTTAATTTTAATAAAGTGTATTTAATAGGAAAAGCATTTTCTACTATTACCGTAAAAAATGCTTTCCAATTTGAAAGTTTTGAAGCTTTCAAAAAATCACAAAACTATATAAATATTAATAATAATACTTCAATTTTAATAAAAGGTTCCAGAGGAATGGCTCTGGAACGCTTTTTAGACCTCTTCTAATTTTAATTTATTTCTATGAAATTCAATTAAACCATCAATTGGTCTTTGAACAAACTTACCTAATTTAATCATATGATATCTTGCGACATCTCTGATAATATCCTGTGAAAAATAAGCAATGGACCCAACAAAATGAACTGGAAGTTCTTTAGATTCATTAATAGGTAAAATTCTATTTTTAAAAAATTCTTTTATTCCTTTGTGCAATACTTTATTAAAATAAGCATTTCTCTCATTTTTTAGAATAAACTTTGCAAAATTTGCTAAATAAGTATTTGGATTTGCCTCTTTATACAAATTTCTTTTTATGGTATCTGCATCTAATTCAAATTCAAATTCAAACTTCGCAGCAATTTCCTTTGGCATTTTATGATAATAATAATCTCTTAATAACTTTTTACCAAAATAGTTACCACTAGCTTCATCCATTAAAATATATCCCAAAGAAGGAATTCTAACATCTACGTGCTCTCCATCAAAATAGCAACTATTAGATCCTGTTCCTAAAATACAAACTATACCAGGCTCAGTAGTTACTGCAAAAGCTGCTGCATAAGTATCTTCTTTTACAATTACTTTTGCGTTTTTAAAATATTTTTCAAAAATTGATTTTAATACCAGTGTTGGTTTCACCGTACCACAACCTGCACCATAGAAATATACCTCTGTAACTTTATTTTTTACTTTGGCCAATTCAGCATTAGTTTCTAACCTTTGGTGTAACGCTTTTTCGCTAAAAACTGCAGGATTTAAACCTTCTGTTCTAGTTTTAAGTTGTTGTTTACCCAACAGATCCATTAAAATCCAATCTGCTTTTGTTGAGCCACCATCTGCTATTAAAATCATTTTTTTGTTTCTGAAATTATTTTACTCCGTGAATATAAGTTGCTAAGTCTACTAATTTTGTAGAATATCCAAACTCGTTATCATACCAAGAAATTAATTTGAAGAAATTATCGTTTAAAGCGATACTTGCTCCTGCATCAAAATTACTAGTATGTGCTTCAGAAACAAAATCTTGAGAAACAACATCTTCTTCTGTATAACTTAAAACACCATTCATTTCATTTTCTGATGCTTCTTTTAATGCTTTTTTAATAGCGTCCATAGAAGCACTTTTTTTAACTCTTACAGTTAAATCAACTACAGAAACATCTGCTGTTGGCACTCTAAATGCCATTCCTGTTAATTTACCAACTAAAGAAGGAATTACTTTTGTAACTGCTTTTGCAGCTCCAGTTGAAGCTGGAATAATGTTATTTATTGCAGAACGACCTAATCTGTAAGCTTTTCTTGAAGGCGCATCTACAGTAGATTGAGTTGCTGTAGCAGCATGAACAGTTGTCATTAAACCTTCTACTATTTCAAAATTATCATCAATAACTTTTGCTAATGGAGCTAAACAATTTGTTGTACAAGAAGCATTAGACACAATAGTATCTTTAGCAGTAATATCTTTATTATTTACACCCATTACAAACATAGGAGCATCAGCGGAAGGTGCTGAAATTGCTACTTTTTTAGCACCAGCAGTAATATGAGCTTGAGCTTTTTCTAAAGTTGTAAAAATACCTGTACAATCTAAAACTACATCTGTGTTTATAGCATCCCATTTTAAATCTTCTGGATTACGTTCGGCAGTTACTCTAATTTCATTACCGTTTACAACAAGGTTACCATTTTTCACTTCAATGGTACCATCAAATCTTCCATGAACGGAATCATATTTTAATAAATATGCCAAATGTTCTACATCTAACAAATCGTTAATTCCCACTACTTGAATATTTGGGCGGCTAACTGCAACTCTAAATGCAATTCTTCCAATTCTTCCAAATCCGTTAATTCCTATTTTTATTGTTGACATTTTATAAAATTTTATTTGTGTTATTAAATTGATGTTATTTCTGCTACTTTAAGTAGCTCTTTATTTATTTCGTGATGCATTTTAATTGCTTTATCTAAGCCTACCTTTGATACTTCATTATTAGTGATACCTACCATAACGCCAGATGTTTTATCTAACAAAGTTTCCACAGCTGCTACACCTAATCGGCTAGCTAAAACTCGGTCATAACAACTTGGTGACCCACCACGTTGCATATGCCCTAAAACAGAAACTCTAATATCATAATCTGGATAATTTTCTCCAATATAATCTGCTAATTCAAAAACATTTTTACCTATTTTATCTCCTTCAGATACTACAACTATACTTGAAGTTTTTCCTTTATCTCTTCCTTTTTTTAAAGAATCTACTAATTTCTCTAATCCTATATTTTCTTCTGGAATTAAAATTTCTTCTGCTCCAGCACCTATCCCAGTGTTTAATGCAATAAACCCAGCATCACGCCCCATAACTTCAATAAAAAACAATCTATTATGAGAACTTGCCGTATCTTTAATTTTATCAATTGCTTCAACAACGGTGTTTAATGCTGTATCATAACCTATGGTTTTGTCTGTACCATAAATATCATTATCAATAGTTCCTGGAATTCCAACTACTGGAAAATTAAATTCCTCAATAAATTTTAAGCCTCCTGTAAAAGTTCCATCTCCACCTATTATAATTAAGGCTCCAATGCCTTCTTTTTTAAGATTTTCGTATGCTTTTATTCTTCCATCTTCGGTTTTAAACTCTAACGACCTAGCCGATTTTAATATGGTTCCTCCTCTATTAATTACATTACTTACCTTACGAGCAGACATTAGTTCAAAATCGCCCTCAATTAAACCTTGATAACCTCTATAAACACCAACGCAATCAATACGGTAATAAGTACAGGCTCTAACTACTGCTCTAATTGCAGCATTCATACCCGGGGCATCACCTCCTGATGTTAAAACGGCTATTTTATTAATTGGTTGATTCATACGTTAATTTATGTTGTCAAAATTACAATATTGTCAAAATTTATCCTATAAAACCACGATAAATTCACTAAAACGATTTCGCTTATAAAAATAAAAGAAGGAATGCTAAAAACATCCCTTCTTTTATCAGTAAAATATTTATTATCAATGTATTAATAATACCTTTAGGGAACTAATATTTTATATTCCCAAGGTTTAAAAGTTAATTTTTGTTCCTTATTTATAACCATTTTTTCTTGAGTAATATAATTTAAAAATTCACCAGATAAATCTGTTGTAAATGTCACTTCTTTTTCAGATAAATTTGCAATAAAAATTAATTTATTATTATCTTTTTCGCGCTTAAAAATTAATACATCTTTATTGTTAGAAGAATTTACTTTAGTATATGTTGCTGGATTTTTCCCTCCGTTTAAAGCAATATTTGTATTTTTTAATTTTCCCAATTTTTCTAATAAAGGCCAAACTTTTCCTTTAACTTTTGATATGGTGTCTTTATCAAAAAATCGTAATCGTTTATTTATATCGTACTCTAAACCGCTATAAATCAATGGCATTCCAGGTGCACAATAGGATAATGCTATCATAGTTTCAGAAGCATTACCTAATCTTTCTTTTACGGTACCACTCCAAGAATTTTCATCATGGTTAGTTACAAAATTCATTAAAATATCCTCTTTTTGATACATTGTATCAATTTGAGACATTCTTTCATCCCAAGCTTTTACATTTTTTTTACCTTGAGCTATATCATTCATTATATGATAGGTATCCCAACCATAATCCATATCAAATCCATTTTTCATTAATTCAGGTTCCCAAGCTTCTGCCAACATAAAAATTGGTTTAATTTTAGTAAGTTGCATAGTTGCATCTTTCCAAAAATCATTTGGAACACTTCCGGCTACATCACACCTAAAACCATCTACATTAACATCTTTTACCCAATAAGACATGTCTTCTACCATTTCTTTTCGCATAGCTTTGTTATCGTAATTTAAATCTGCAACATCCGACCAATCTGTACCAGCAGGTTGAATAATGCTACCTTTATCATCTTGTGTATAATAATCTGGATGATTTTTAATCCATTCATGATCCCATCCTGTATGATTAGCAACCCAATCTAATATTACAAACATGCCATTTTCATGTGCTGTTTTAATTAGGGTTTTTACATCTCCTAAATTTCCAAATTCAGGATTAACTTTGGTATAATCCGTTATTGCATAGTAGCTACCCAAAGGCCCTTTACTTTTAGTATTTGATATTGGATAAATAGGCATTAACCAAATTATTTTAACGCCTAATTGTTTTAATTGAGGAATATCTTTTGTGAATTCTTCAAAGGTTCCTTCTGGCGAGTATTGACGAATATTTGCTTCGTAAATTACTGCGTTCTCTAAATCGGCATCCGTAATGGCTTTTTCTGTTGGCATAGTCTTACTCAAATTTGCCTTGTTTTGAGTTTGATTTTTACACGAAACGATACTAATTAATGCAATTAACGCTATTATTTTTTTCATGGTACTTAAATTATATTAGTTACTTAATTTGATTTTTATTTTTTTTGAATCTTGTTTATCCATAGTAATTAAAATGGATAAAATATTTTTTTCTTTATTCCATTTATAAGGATAACCTTTCACTTTTATAGGTTTCTTATCAATATTATGGATAATTAATTTGATTTGTTTTTTGGCAGCTTGATAATTCTCTCCTATTTTAGGCTCAATTTCAATAGTTAGTTTATTATTTTTAAATTCACTTTCAAAATTCAGAATTTCATATTTTCCTTTTTCAAATGCTTGTAAAGTTTCACCATCATCATTATACAACATTCCTTTACTTTTTTTAACTGTTTTATCTAAATAGAAATTTAAATTAAAAGATTTTAAGGTATATTTTGTGGTATTTTGAATAGTTTTTATAGATGGAATAAAAGCGCCTCCTCTAACATAAGTTGGAATATAATTTTTATGTAATATTATGTTTTTTGTTTGTCCTCCTTGTATTTTTTTATCCGTATAAAAATTAAACCAATTAGCATTGGCTGGAAAGTAAATTTTTTGGCTTGTAATTCTAGATTTTAAAACAGGACTTATTAAAAAACTATCTCCCCACAAATACGATTTATCATAAGAAAACAATTTATTTGAACTAGCATCTTCAAAAAATACTGGTCGCATTAATGGTGTTCCTTCTTTATGATTTTTAAATGCTAACGTGTAATTATATGGCAATAATTGATAACGCAATTCTATAGATTCCTTAGCTAGTTCTTTAGTTTTTGATTCTCTAAAAACAGGTTCTGACGGTACTTGTTCTTGTGCATGTGGTCTAAATATTGGTTGAAAAACACCATATTGTAACCAGCGTGTATATAACTCATCATCTAAATTTGCACCAGCAAAACCACCTAAATCGGAATGTGCAAAAGCTAAACCTTGCATTCCCATTTGTAAAGCAATTTCAGGTTGTGATTGTAAGCCTCCCCAAGTTCTATTAACATCGCCTGACCAAGGAATAAGTCCGTAATGTTGTGAACCTGCATACCCTGCTCGCATTAAAATAAATGGACGCTGGTTTGGAAAATCCTTTTTATAACCTTCATAAATTAATTTTGCCCAATTATGCCCATAAATATTATGCACATCATCGGCAGTTCCATTTACATGTAATAAATCAGACGGGTGAACTTCTGGTTCTCCTAAATCGCCCCACCAACCAACAACGCCATAATTGGTAACTAAATTTTTATAAATATTCCAAAACCATTTTTTTGCACTTGGTTTAAAAATATCTATAATTCCTGTATGCCCAAAATAAAAATCGAAAGTATAGGGTTTGCCTTCCTTTGTTTTCCCTAAAATATCAGCGTCAACCACTTCTTTCCATCTATTTGAAGTTGTTAAAATAAAGGGTTCTGTAACTAAAATGGTTTTAATTCCTTTTACTTTTAAATCCGTTATCATTTTTTTTGGATTTGGAAAAGAATCTCGGTAAAACGCTAAATTACCCATCGTTCCTTTTATATCCTTACCAAACCAATATAAATCTAAAATAACAGCATCTACTGGAATTTTTTCCTCTTCAAACTTTTTAATGGTTGTTACCACTTCTTTTTGAGAATGATAACCAAATCGACTAGAAAAATTACCCAAAGCCCAACGTGGAATTAATGGTTGTTTGCCTGTTAAGGTTGTGTATTCCCCTACTAAATTATCCCAATTATTACTGGCAATTACTTGATACGTTTTTCTTCCGTTTATGGTTTCATATTGTAGTGAATTGTCTTTTTTACTATCTAAATCTAAATAACCAATTGGAGCATTATCGAATAAAATCGCATATTTTTTTGAAGAAAATACCAATGGCATGGTATAATTCATTAGTTCAGAATGCGTTTCATAACCGTAATCAGCACGATTATACAATTGTAATTTATAACCTCTTCGGTTCATTCCTAAAGCTCGTTCGCCTGCGCCATATAAAACTTCTGTAGCATTTAAATTAAAATCGATTACTTCATATTTATCTGATTTTATATAACCTTTTCGCTCGGAAATTAAAAAGTGATTTTTGTAATAATATACAATTTGAAATGGTGTTTTAGTGATAACCGTTCTAATTCCTTTTGTGGAAATGGTAATATTTTGATTAGTTTCTACAACTTTAAACGGAATATTTTTAGGCTTCAAAACCACCGCTTCAGAATGCGGATTGTACGTTTCGTTTTTAGGTATAAACGAAGTTTCAATTATTTGATTAGAATATGGCTGAATTCTGTACCAACCATCATTAGTTTGTATTTTAACAAAGGATTTATTTGAAGACAAACTCACAAATTTCCTATTTATATTTTGAGAAAATATAGTTGAAAATATTCCTAAAAAAGTAATTAATAATAGGTTTTTAAGCTTCATAATTTATTTTAATAAAAATTCAACAAAAAATTAGAATTATATATTTAATTTAATTCTATAACTAAAGATGTTTTTCCTTTTACAGTTAAATCATTTTTAGTTATATCATAATTGGTATTGGTTAATATATCTGTTCCAGAAATGTGATTTTTTAAATTTTCGGCAAATCTGTTTAATGGTATGGTTTGCTCTTTTGGATTGTTATTAATAACCACCATCACCGATTTTTTATCATTATATCTAAAATAAACATACACGTTATTTTCTGGTATATAATGCGTTGTTTTGCCTTTTTGAATTACTTCCGAATTTTTACGCCAGTTTAATAATTTACTTGTAAAATTGAAATAATCTTGTTGCGTTTTGGTTCTTCCTGAATTTGTAAAGGCATCATTAGAATCACCATTCCAACCACCCGGAAAATCTCTACGGATATCACCGTCTCCATCATTTTTATTGCCTTGCATACCTATTTCGCCTCCATAATATAATTGAGGAATACCACGAACTGTAGCTATTAAAGTTAATGCTAATTTATATTTTTGAATATTACCTTTAAAAATTTCGTTTATTCGTTGCGTGTCATGATTTTCAGCAAACACTAATATATTATTACTATTAGAATACAAATAATCACTTGCAAAATTGTTATAAGCTTTAATCATACCATTGCTCCAAGTTGCATTTTCTTCATTAAACATAGACGAAATTGCATCGTGCAACGTAAAATCCATAACACTTGGTAAATAGGAATTATAACTTTTAATAGCTCCTATTTTACTATCTTTTTGCCAAAAGGAAATAGCTGCTTGATTGTGCATCCATACTTCACCTACAATATTAAAATTTGGATATTCATCGGTAATAGCTTTTGTCCATTTTGAAATCCCTTCTTTATCATTATAAGAATATGTATCTACTCTAAGCCCATCTAAATCAGCATATTCAACCCACCAAATAGCATTTTGAATTAAATAATTTAATACTAGCGGATTACTTTGATTTAAATCTGGCATAGTTGTATCAAACCATCCATCCATGCATAATTTGGCATCCACTTTAGAAGCATTTGGATCGTACTGTGTTGTCATTCTATAATTAGAACGTTGGAAATTTGGAAATTGATGTATCCAATTTTTTGTTGGTAAATCTTTAATTATCCAATTGTCAATTCCCCAATGATTTGTAACATAATCCATTATTAACTTCAACCCTTTTTGATGTGCTTTTGTTGCTAAATCCTTATACAATTTATTGCTTCCATAACGAGGATCAATTTTATACGCATTAGTTATTGCATATCCGTGATAAGAATAGGTGGATTGGTTATCTTCTAACAATGGTGTTGGCCAAATAGTTGTTGCGCCCAACTCTTTTACATAATCTAAATGGTTTATAATTCCTTGAATATCACCTCCGTGCCTTCCTCCTTTTA
>DGOU01000176.1:5894-6998 GCA_002390165.1 Lutibacter sp. UBA4458 | reverse complement strand
AACTATCAAATCCTTTTCTAAATTTAGAGTTTGATTTTCGTTGCTTTAATACATAATCTACAGTAAAATTATTTCGCTTTCCTTTTTTTGAAAAATTAATTTTAAAAGTACCTGCTTGTGCTTTTGAAATATCTAAATCTAGAAATAAATAATGATTGTTTTCTGTTTTTTTAACTCCTGTAACTATAATATTTTTATTATCAACGGAAGGTTGATAGCTTGCAATATTATCACCATAAATCATTAATTCTAATTGATTATGGTTCATATTTGCCCACCAAAATGGTGGTTCAATTTTTTTAATATTCTGAGCACTTAAATTGTATGCTAAAAATAGAACGGCTAATAGAAGTGTGTTTTTCATTTATACTGTTATTAGTTGTTTTGAAGGTAATTTTACTTTTGTATTATTTACTAAAATAGTAACATCATTTTCAGATTCATTAGAAAATTTACATTCCTTTTGACTTTTATAAATTTTAATAATGCTTCCTCTAAAATTGATAGTAAAAGCATAAGATCTCCATTCTTTTGGAATTTGAGGATTAAAAGAAGGTATTCCTTCATTAGTAACTCTCATACCTCCAAACCCTTGAACAATAGACATCCAAGTACCAGCCATACTAGTAATATGGCAACCTTCATCTACTTCGTGATTATAATCGTCTAAATCTAAACGTGATGTTCTAACATATTGCTCATAAGCTTTTGGCATTCTATCAATAGAAGCTGCTAAAATGGAATGCACACAAGGTGAAAGAGAAGATTCATGAACGGTTAATGGCTCATAAAAATCGAAATGTCTTTCCAATTCCTCTTTACTAAAATTATCTTCAAAAAAGAACATACCTTGTAAAACATCGGCTTGTTTTATATAACAAGAGCGCAAAATACGATCCCAAGACCATTTTTGATTTATTGGTCTATCTTCTTTTGGTAAATCAGCAACTGGTATTAGTTCTTTATCTAAAAAGCCATCTTGTTGTAGATATACTTGTTTTTCTTCATCAAAAGCAAAATACATATTTTTTGCTACTTGTAACCATTTTTCCGTTTCAGCTTCTGTTAAATTTGTTTTTTCAAGAATTCTATTGTAATCTTTTG
>DGOU01000176.1:0-5837 GCA_002390165.1 Lutibacter sp. UBA4458 | reverse complement strand
AAATAATTAGTGTAAAAGTTATTATTTACATTGTTTTCATATTCATTTGGACCAGTAACTCCTAAAATAACATATTTGTTTTTAGCTTCAGAAAAATTTGCTCTTTGATGCCAAAAACGAGCAACACCAATCATAACTTCCATTCCAAATTTAGGAATATATTCAAAATCATTGGTGTAATTTACATAATTATAAATACCATAAATCATGGCACCATTTCTATGAATTTCTTCAAAAGTTATTTCCCATTCGTTATGGCATTCTTCTCCGTTCATTGTTACCATTGGATATAAAGCCGCACCATTTTTAAAGCCTAATTTTGCTGCGTTTTCAATAGCTTTATCCAGCTGATTATATCTATATAGCAATAAATTTTTGGCAACACTAGCATCTTTTGTAGCCATATAAAACGGAATACAATATGCTTCTGTATCCCAATAAGTGCTACCTCCATATTTTTCGCCTGTAAATCCTTTTGGACCTATATTTAAACGAGAATCTGTTCCTAAGTAAGTTTGATTTAATTGAAAAATATTAAATCTTATGCCTTGTTGCGCTTTACTATCTCCTTCAATTCTAATATCTGCAGTTCTCCAAATATTTGCCCAAGCATTAATTTGTTCTTTTAATAAAGTATCAAAACCTAATGCGCTAGCTTCTTTAACATTTTTTAAACTGGCATTAATTAATTCCTCATTTTTATAATTTAATGAAGTTGCATAACTTCCATATTTTACCATGGTTGCAACATCTCCTTTATTCAATTTTAAAGTATAAGAATAGGTTAATTTTTTTTCTTCTATTTTAGTTTTTTGAGGATAATTTACCAATTGATTATTTAATAAAAAAGAAACCTGCATTGCAGTTGCAACCTGAAATTCTGTTTTTAAGGTTTTTGATAAAATACAGCCTTCGTTTGTTCCTTTTTCAACATTTAAAATGTTCCAAAAATACTCATCGTAATTAGAATCTTGATTAACAATACCTGCATCTAAATAAGGTTCAAATGTTATTTCTCCAGCAAAATTAATCGCTTTTACCGCATATTTTATTGCTCCTATTTCATTATGAGTAATGCTGATAAACCTTTTTGAAATCACCTCTATTTTTTCGCCTGTTTCCAAAACTGCTATAAAAGATCGGCTTAACCAACCTTCTTTCATATTTAGTTCTCGTTTAAAGTTTTGAACTTTACAAGTATTTAAATCAAGAGTTGTTTTATTGATTGTAATGTGAATTCCTATCCAATTTGGAGCATTTAACACTTTGGCAAAATACTCTGGGTATCCATTTTTCCACCATCCTACTCTAGTTTTATCAGGATAATAAACTCCTCCAATATAACTACCTTGAAAAGAAGGACCAGAATAATCTTCTTCAAAATTTGCTCGTTGCCCTAAAGCACCATTACCAATACTAAATAAACTTTCAGAAGATTTAACATTATCTCTATTAAATCCTTCTTCAATTAAAGACCATTCATTTGGTATAATATAATTCTTATTCATTTTGTTTAATTAATTAAGCTTTTTAAAAACTCAGTGGTTAATTTTGAGGTATCTTCAAAAACATAATTTGCTTCTTTTAATGTATCTGCATTTCCAATTCCAATACTAGTCATATTTGCCGCATTTGCTGCTTTTACACCTGCAATTGCATCTTCAACAACTACACAATTTGTTGGCTTCATTTTTAATTTTTCTGCTCCTAATAAAAACACTTCAGGATCAGGTTTTGCTTTAGTAACCTGATTACCATCTACTATTGCAGTAAATTTATTAATTAGCCCTACTTTTTCTAAAATTAAAGGAGCATTTTTACTTGCTGAACCTAATGCAAATTTTACATCATTTTTAATTAAAAAATCCAGCATATTATTTATTCCTGGTAATATCTCCTCAGCAGTCATATTATTAACATAAGAAAGATATTCTTCATTTTTTTTAATCAGTAATTCTTGTTTTTTTTCATCCGGTAATTTCATATTACCTATTCCAAGCAATATTTCAAGAGATTTAACTCTACTAACTCCTTTTAACTGTTCATTTTGCTCTTTGGTAAAATCGAAACCCAATGAGTTTGCTAAATTTCTCCAAGCCAAATAATGATATTTTGCAGTGTCAACAATTACACCATCTAAATCAAAAATAAATGCTATTTCAGTTTTCATTGTTTATTTTTTTTATTGAATATTATCATCTACATCTTTAACTTTATACACTAACATAGCAGCAATTAAAAAGGAAACACCACTTGCTATTAACGCATAAATTGCATCGCCACCATAAAAATACTTTACAATAGGTCCGCCAATTATGGCATTTATTATTTGTGGAATTACAATAAAAAAGTTGAAAATCCCCATATACACACCCATTTTTTTTACAGGTATTGCACCTGCTAAAATTGCATAAGGCATTGCTAATATACTAGCCCAAGCAATTCCAACTCCAATCATAGAAAGTATTAACCAATATTGATTTGGCATAATGTAAATGGAAACTAATCCTAATCCTCCAATAATTAAAGAAATTGTGTGCGTTCTTTTTCTACCTACTTTTTTAGCAATTGCCGGAAGGAAAAAAGCATAAATGGCAGATACCAAATTGTAAACACCAAATAAAACACCAACCCAATCTCCTGCATTTTGATAAGCTTCACTACTAGAATCTGTCAATGGCAAACCATATATATGATGCGCTATTGCCGGTGTAGAAAAAACCCACATACCAAATAAACCAAACCATGAAAAGAATTGAACAAAACTCAACTGTTTCATAGTTGCAGGCATTTCTTTAAAATCGGTAAAAATATCAAAAATACTAGATTTTTCCTCTTCTTTAATTCCCTCTTCACTTGCATGAATTTGCGCCATTTCCTCAGGAGAATATTCCTTAGTAGTTACTACAGTAATAATTATACTAACTACCAAAACAATTGCACCAATAATAAAAGACAACAATAAATTTAAAGGAACTTCACCCGGTTGTGTACTATTTGAAATACCAAACCAGTTAGTTAAAGCATAAGGTAACCATGAACCAATAACTGCACCAATACCAATTAAAATAGTTTGAATACTAAATCCTAAAGTTCTTTGATCGGCAGGTAAAACATCTGCTACCAAAGCTCTAAAAGGTTCCATTGCAATATTAAAGGAAGCATCCATAATCATTAACATACCTGCACCTACCCATAAAGAAGGTAAAAAGGCAGTAAACATATCTGCATTTGGCATAAAAATAAGCCCTAATGATGCTAAAATTGCTCCTGTTAAAAAATAAGGGCGTCTTCTACCTAAACGATTCCAGGTTCTATCACTATAATACCCAATTATTGGCTGAACTATTAAACCTGTTAGCGGTGCAACAATCCAAAACCATGATAATTCTTCTACATGAGCTCCAAAAATTTGTAAAATTCTACTTGCATTTGCATTTTGCAACGCAAAACCCATTTGAATTCCTAAGAATCCGAAACTTAAATTCCAGATTTCCCAGAAACTTAGTTTCCGTTTTTCCATAAATTAAATATGTTAAAATAAATCAATTATAAGATATTTTCTTATAGTTGTTTGTTTGTGAAGTGTGAAAAACAGTGAATGTAAAATTACTTTTACAAGGCAAATATATTAAATTAATATGAAATTTTTACTTTTACACAAGTAAAATTACAGCAAAAACTTCATTAATAGTTAGCTACAACCTTTGAGTTCTACAAATAAAATTAGAAAAAAAAATAGTAAAATAATATCTACAATTAATTTGGCGCTAAAGTTGATCTTCTAATTTTTAAATTGGTTGAAATTACTTCTTTTTTAAACCCACTTTCCGTTTTTTGTTCAATTCTTTTAATAAGCAACTCTGCAGCTTGTTGCCCCATTGCAAAGCCATGTTGTACCACCTCAGATAATGGTGGATACGTAAATTCAGAAATAAGTCCATCGGTAAAACCAATAATAGCAATATCATTTGGTATAGAAAGTTTTCGTTCTTTTGCTATTTTTAAAGCATTTGCAGCATAAATTTCATTTACTGCTAAAATTGCATCTGGCGGATTGGTTACAAAAATTACTTTTTTTATCTGTTCATATAAATCTTTACTATCATCAATTTTGTAAATCAAATTTTCATCTACTTCTATTCCATTTTTTCGAAGAGATTTTAAATAACCTTCTTTTCGTAAAGCCCCAACAGTAATAAAATCTTGGGTAGTAAGTAATGCAATCCGTTTAGATCCTATTTCTACTAAATGATTTGTTGCTTTATAAGCACCTCCAACATCATCAATAATTACCTTGTCGCAAGCTAAATTATCGTTAATTCTATCAAATAATACTAAAGGAAAATCATCTTTAATCAGCCCTTCAAAATGGGTATACTCATTTTTTTGTTGTGTTTCTCTAGCGATAGAAACTATTAACCCATCAACACTTCCATTAGTAAGTACGTTAAAATTTGAAACCTCTTTCTCATAAGATTCATTAGACACACAAACCATTACATTATATCCTTTTTTTGTTGCATACTGTTCTATACCATCAATTACCGTTGAAAAGAAATGATGTACAATTTCAGGAATAATTACCCCAATAACAGAAGTTTTTTGGTTGCGCAATTGTAAGGCTAAAGAATTTGGTTTATAGTTGTAAAAATCTGCAAAGGCCTTAATTTTGTCACGGGTTTCCTCACTGATTTCATGGCTATCTTTTAATGCTTTAGAAACAGTTGAAATTGATACACCAAATTCACTAGCAATTTTCTTTAAAGTTATTCTTGGTTTCATACAAATGAGATCATAATTATGGTCTTTTACAAATATAAACTAATATATGAAATGAATTAATTTTCACTAAAAAAATGTTGATTTTCTACAGTTTTTTAAATTTTCGATAAAAAACAATAAAATTAAGTTTGTAACTCTAACGTTTGCGAAAAAAAGTTATAAACACGAAAACGATTTCGGAATGTTAATCCTAATATAAATCATTGTTAAGTAATTGTTAACTCCCTAAATTCACACTGTGAAATGTAATAAAANNAAAACAGTAAAAACAATTAACAACTTAATTATTAATTAACTTAAAATAAATGAAAAATTTTAGACTTTTTTTGTTTAACGTCATGCTTCTCTTTCCTTTAATTATGTTTGGTCAACAAGCCATTAAAGGAACAGTAACAGAAGCAACAGGAGGCACTGCCTTACCTGGCGTTGGCGTTGTAATTAAAGGAACCACTACAGGTGCCTCAACAGACTTTGATGGAAATTACTCCATAGATAAAGTAAAAACAGGTGATGTACTGGTTTTTTCTTATGTAGGATTTAAAACTCAAGAAATTACCGTAGGTAGTAACACTACTATTAATGTTTCTTTAGTTGAAAGCACAGAATCTTTAGATGAAATAGTAATTGTAGGTTATGGTGTAACTACCGTAAAAGATGCTACAGGTTCCATAACATCGGTTAAAACTAAAGATTTAAATCGTGGAAACATAGTTTCTCCAGATCAAATGTTAACTGGTAAATTAGCCGGTGTACAAGTAACTTCTGGTGGTGGTGCTCCTGGTAGCGGATCTACTATTAGAATTAGAGGTGGAGCTTCATTAAATGCAACTAATGATCCATTATTTATTATTGATGGTGTACCTGTTGATAGTGAAGGTATAAATGGTATTAGAAACCCTTTAAACACTATCAACCCAAATGATATTGAATCTTATACCGTATTAAAAGATGCCTCAGCAACTGCAATTTATGGTTCACGTGCATCAAATGGAGTAATTATTATTACTACTAAAAAAGGTAAAGGGGATGGTTTTAAAGCAAACTATAGCGCT
>DGOU01000042.1:18293-19128 GCA_002390165.1 Lutibacter sp. UBA4458 | reverse complement strand
TTACATAACCCATATGTTCATTAAGCAACTTACGTCCAAACCAAGAACTTTTATACTCGAAATACTGATTTTTTAAAGCATCTAAATCTACCGTTTTATCTACTTCAGAATATAAGTATGGTTTAACCGAAGTATGCGTATTATTAGCTTGATTTAAATAATAATCGTATTTATTATAATCTACATGAGTAAATGGAATATTTAATTCGCTTGCATGTTCAGGATATAACGTTTTTTTAGGTAAACTTAAAATAGGAGTTTCCTTTTTTAAAATGGTTGGTATATTTGTTTTAGTTTCTACAATCCTTTCTTCTAAATTAGAATTTAAAGGTATTGCCAAAGGAAATACAAACTGCATTTCTATTGCATGATTATTGTATTGTGCAGGTTTAATTGTTGGAAAACTATTAAAAACTCGTTTAACTTCTTCTTTAATTTCTTTATAAGGAGTATTTACATAAATCACCTTAAAACGTCCTTCTTTAGAAACGGAAAACACAATATTGAAAGTGCCTTTAAAATTTTCTTTTAAAACACTTTCCGGAATTCTAATTTCTGATATTACACTTTCTTTTACTTGATTTTTAAAACACTGCTGCCCAGATAAAGTGGTAGTGTCACATGCTTTAAAAACAGGGTATTTTTCAGATTGAGAAAAAACGGATTGAAAAAGTGTTACTAAGAGAACAATTAAAATTGTTTTTTTCATAGCTCAATTTTAGGAAATTTTTGCGACTTTATTGTTTTTTAGCTGATATTTTTCTCCACTTTCTTTACAAACAGCAATTCCATACACATCAAAATTTAAACGATGCCCATATTCACTCATCCAACC
>DGOU01000042.1:10852-18165 GCA_002390165.1 Lutibacter sp. UBA4458 | reverse complement strand
CCAATACTCGCCCCTTTTTTAACCATTGTTTTTTGATATTCTCCTCGTCTAACGACTGCACTTCTTGGATTTATAACGTTGGTAAAAACCATAGATGGACCTAAAAAAACATCCTCTTCGCAAATAACTCCTGAATAAATAGAAACATTATTTTGAACTTTCACATTTTTTCCTAAAATAACTTCAGGTGAAACCACAACATTTTGTCCAATATTACAGTTTTCGCCTATTTGGCAATTAGACATTATATGACTAAAATGCCAAATTTTTGTTCCTTTACCAATTTGGCAATTTTCATCTATAACTGCTGTTTCGTGCGAAAAGTAATTGTGCATACTAATATTCGGAAGTTGTTGTTTTTCCATTTGCTATTTTTTTTGCAGATGAAGTTCCAATTCTAGTTACTCCTAATTTAATCATTTTTACAGCATCTTCGTAATTTCTTACGCCTCCTGCAGCTTTTGCTTGTAAAGGTTTTGAATTTTCAACAATAAGTTCCATAGCCTCAAAAGTTGCTCCGGCAGGTTTTCCGTTTTCTGTTTTATAAAAACCTGTAGAAGATTTTACAAATACATTATGAGCTTGTTCTTCTCCAAAATTATCTAAAACTACATCTCTTATTAATTGACTTATAGCTATAATTTCATCATCCGTTAAAGCGGCAACTTCTATAATCCATTTAACAATTTTATTGTTATCCAAACCTAATTTTGTTCCTTTAAAAACTTCTGACTTAACTAAATTAATTTTACCTTCTTTAAAAGCTTCAAAATTCACCACATAATCTAATTCATCTACATTATCTTCAATTGCTTTAGCAGCTTCCTTTAGCTTTTCTGATGTTTCATACGTTCCCTCATGAAATCCTAATACTGTTCCCACAACTGTTTTAGAATTAGCATCTTTTATCATTTTATGAGCTAGTTGGACAAACTTAGGACGTATCATTACTAATTTAAAATTATTTTCAATAGCTTCATTGGTTAAATCCATTACATTTTGTTTAGTTTCTTCCTCTGAAATTCCTGCTTGAACTGCAGTTTTTAAATAGGTAGAATCTAAATAATCTCCGATATTCATTTTTATTCTTTTTAAATTAATTATTAAACAAAGATAGTTTATAAATACGAAATACCCGAAATAAAAAAACACGCTAAGCGTGTTTAATTTTGGAGATTATTCTACTCTAAAAACAATAGGTAGTCCATATTTCACTCCAACTGCTCTGCCTCGTTGCATACCTGGAGTCATTTTTGGAAGTAAATTAACAACTCTAATAGCTTCTTCTTGTAATTTTTTATGTGGTGCTCTAGCTTTAACATCCACAATATTACCGTTTTTATCTATTTTAAAAACTACAAATATTTTTTGAATGCTTCCTGGCGAAAGCCCTAAATCACCCGCTAAATCTGCATTAAATTTTTTAGACACAAATTTTGTGACTTGAGCAGAAAAACAGGCTCTTAATTCTTGATTATTTCCTTTACATCCTGGAAACACTGGGACATTTTCAATCACTAAAAATGGTACATCTTCTACTATATCTTCTTCTTCCTCAACAGCATTAATATTTTTATCTACTTCAGATATAATAATAGCTTGATTTTCGTCACTTTCTGTAGATTCAATAACCGTTTCAACTATATCTTTTTGATCTTCTACTTTTATAATTTTATCAAGTACAACAGGTTGAGTTGCATTTTTTATTACCGGTAACGGTAACTTTTTAATTTCAATGTTATTTTCGATATTATCAACACTAGTATAAGTAGCCTCCAAGATTTTTATATCGGATGGATAAGATTTAAAAATCATAAATTCGTAAACAATAAATAAGGATAATACTAATCCTAGTTGGGCTAAAATAAAACTATAGTTGGAAAGTGATGCGTTCGGATATTTTTTAATTTCAATCATTCTACTTGATTTAAATTAAACAAGAAATGCTAAAAAGATGCTGAAATACAGCCTATAATTTAATGTGATGCATATTTCACAAGGATTCCATCACATAAATTTACGAATTATTTGTCTTATTTCCAACGTTTTAAGTAAATAAAAACTCCGCCAATTTGGTTGAGTTTTTTTTATTTTATTCTGTTTTACTCCACTTTAAAAGCTATCGGTAAACTATATTTTACACCTACAGGTTTACCTTTCATTTTACCCGGTGTCATTTTAGGAATTAACTTTATAACCCTAATTGCTTCTTCTTGTAATTTTTTATGCGGTGCTCTAGCATTAATATTTACTATATTTCCATTTTTATCAATTTTAAAAATAGTAAAAATTCTTTTTGTTCCAGTAGATAAATTTAACTCTTCCGCTAAATTTGAATTAAAATTTCGATTTACAAATTTTCTGATTTGGCTTATAAAACAATCTTTTTTTTCTTTATTACTCCCTTTGCATCCCGGAAAAATTGGAGCTTCTTCAACATTGATTAATAATTCGTCCCTATCATTAATTGGCTCTTCAATTTTAACGTCCTTAATATTATTTATATTTATTGCGCCGTCTGGGTCCATATCTTCAAACAAAAAATCATCTTCAGGTTTATCATTTTTTGTTTTATAAATTATTGGAATTGATATTCTCTTTTTAGGGAGGTTTTTAGGTTTTGGTTTAACAATATTAAACTCTTTAAGCTGTTCTTCATTATCTTCTAATTTACTACTAATCCAGTTTGATTTTGTGTTTGTTTCATAGATTGTACTACTTCGAAGAAGACTATACGAAATAAATAATGCTAAAACTAAGCCTAATTGAATAAATAATTTACTGTAGTTTTCTAAATTTAATTTGGCGTGTTTTTTTGTTTTCATAGAATTTTGTTTTTGCTTAATATTTTAATAAATCCGTTAAATTTCATGTGAGAAACTTAGCGGCTATAACAATTAATATGTTAATATTATGTTAACTACAAAAAACATGCCAAAAAAAAACTCAACCAATTTGGTTGAGTTTTTAAATTTTTTATTTATTGCTTTATTCTACTTTAAATGCAATAGGAAGGCTATATTTTACTCCTACAGGTTTACCACGTTGCTTACCTGGTGTCATTTTAGGAATTAATTTAATAACTCTAATTGCTTCTTCTTGTAATCTTTTATGAGGCGCTCTGGCTCTAATACCAACAACCTTACCTGTTTTATCTATTTTAAACATTACAAAAATTCGTTTAATACCTGGAGACAAACCTAAATCTGAAGCCAAATCTGCATTAAACTTTCGGTTTACTAATTTGCTTATTTTTTCTTGTAAACAAGCTCTAAGTTTAGCTTTACTTCCTCTACAGCCAGGATATACTGGTACATCTTCAATAATGGCAAAAGGTACGTCTTCAACAACATCTTCTTCTTCAGACACATCTTCTATATCTTGAACTTCCACGGCATCATCTTCAGAAACCTCTGTAGATTCTATAACTGTTTCTTCCACGTCTTTTTGGTCATCAACTACTTCAATTTTATCAGGAGTTGGTGGTGGAGGCGTTTTAATTTCTGGCGGTTTAATTTTCTCTATTTCAATAGTTTGCTCTTCATCTTGCGCATTTAATACTACTGGCCCTAAATCTGCTATTTGTCTATCATAACTCTTTTTTTGAATGGCTAAATAAACCACTAAAAGAGCTAAAACCAAACCTAACTGCATAAATATTTTGCTGTAGTTCTCTAAATTTGCTTTTGGATTCTTTTTAATCTGCATTGTTAAAAAATTTAATAGTGTGCTAATTTAATAATTTTTAAATAGTAAACAAGTATCTTTTTTAAGTTAATTTTTTTTTCTAATTACATTAAACACCAATGTGGCAAAAATTACACCTACAATATTGGCAATTACATCTTTTATATCTCCATGCCTATTGATGGTTAAAACTTCTTGTAAAACTTCAATAATTATGCCATATAAGGTAATTAAAAAAAGTATTTTGTAAATGTAATTTTTATTTCTTTTTTTTGGATTAAGAGTATATAACCAACTTAAACCTAACAAAAAATACAATGAACTATGTACTACTTTATCTAAATTACTAATAGGCACATTTAACTGCTGGTTAATTGGCATTAAACTAACCAAAGCAATTAAAAGAGTTAAACTAATAGAAATATAAAGAAAACTTTTATGCGCCAATTAATTCTTTATAAGCTTCTGGTGAAAGTAAATTATCTAATTCTGAACTATCAGAAATAGTACTTTTTATCATCCATCCTGCTCCATAAGGATCAGAATTTACAGTTTCAGGAGCATCTTCTAACGCTTCATTAAATTCTAAAACTTCTCCTGCAACAGGCATAAACAAATCGGATACTGTTTTAACTGCTTCTACAGAACCAAAAACTTCTTCTTTATTAAGGTTGTCTCCAACGGTATCGATATCTACATAAACAATATCGCCTAGTTCACTTTGTGCAAAATGTGTGATTCCAATAGTAGCTTTATCTCCTTCAACTTTTACCCATTCGTGATCTTTTGTGTATTTTAAATCTGCTGGTATATTCATTTTATATAATTTAATTTGTTTGTTAATTTCCTATAATATATCTAACACTTAACCCTGTACTAATTGATTGTCGAGGAAAAGTAGTTGAAATTGCATATTTTGATGAACTTTGATCGAAATAAAAAGATGCGGTTAAATTTTTGTTTAAAGCATAATCCGCAAAGAATTTTAACGATAATAATCGTTGACCTCCTGTTACTTGATTATTATCTTGATCTATGGCTTTAATAATGGTTTCATTATCTCTTAATGATAAATCTGCTCTTAAATTTAAATCTCCTTTTACTTTTGTTACTTCTCCGCCAAACCTAAATTTCATGGCTAAATCTTTAATTCTGTACCCTAAACCTATAACATATTCAGTTCCTTTTATTTGGGTAATTGTATTATTATTAAAGTTTAAAGTTAGCCCTCTATCCTTATTAATTCGACCAGACAAAGATACAAAATTTTTCATTTTCATATCTACTTTTATTAATGGAGAAAACTCATCTAAAAGATTAACATTGGTAAATAACGTTTTACTAAAGAAGTTGCCTGAAATATCCGTTTGGCCGTAAGGATTACTTTCATTATACGCCAAATTATTACTAAAACTTGTAATGGAATAAAGCGAGTTGTAGCTATGCGCAATGGAAAAACTTCTAAAATGTTTTTTAAACCATTTCATTTTCATAAAACCTTTGTACGTTATATTCCATCCCGGAATAGGAACATTTTTAAACGGTGTTAATTTAACTGAAGAAGCATTTTGACCAGAATATGCCGCTAAAAACGCAGGCAACATAACTTGTTGGCTTGTTTCTCCAAAACCGTTAACTGGCTGACCGGTTTCTGCCGATAAACGCTGTGCTATAATTGCTCTGTTATTTTTAAATTCCTGAAAGGTTTGTTCGCTATTTTTAAATGCTGTTTTAATCATATTATGACTAATACTGAAATTACCAAATTCTGTAATTGGCGAATCGGTTACTAGAGAATTATTTACTACATCAATTTGTTGAGACAGGTTTTTGGTATAGGTTTTATTACCTCGAAGCTCTATATCGAAATTTTTAAATGGACGAACATTTAAAGAAACATCTAACTTATCAAAATGAGTTCTGCTAAAGGTTTTATTGTAATATGGATCATTAACATCTCGTGATGTTAACCATCCATTTTCAACTGCTTTTTGTCTAATATCTATTTGGCTTCCAAAAACAAAACCAAATGTTGGTGCTAAACCTCCTCCGTAATTGTTTCGTCCTAAAAATCCTATTTCAGGTTTATAGCCTGGTAAAAATGTACCGTTATTTTCCGTGTAATTTAATCTGGCTTTTTTTACCGAAGTAAGCACGTCGTATACGCCTTGTCCAATTTTACCTCCAAGTGTTTTTTTCTTTTTTCGTTTTACACTTCTTACAGAAATTGGTGTATTTATTTTAGGTTCTTTACCTTTAGTTTTCGTATTTTTTTTAACCTTTCCTTTGCCATTCATCAATTTGGTTAAGCCAACTGTTTTATAAAACTTATTAAAATCGAAATCTAAACCAATAGTACTTGTATTTGCATTTTGAATTACATTTCCTATAGTTTCTACATACGATAGAGAAGATGCTTGCCAGTCAAAATCAGCAGTATAGTTATAATCTGCATTAATAAAATTTAGATAAGGTAATTTGTTAATTGGTACTTTATAGGTTCCTGTTAATGATTGATGATAATGATTTGGGCGGCCCATGGTAAAGAAATTATCAAATATTTTTATATCATCGGCTGGTAAAAAATCGTCATATACATAATTGTTTGTTGCTCTAAAATTAAATTGCAACGATTTTGTTAAATTATATCCAATTGTATAATCCCAATCAAATAAAAACCTACGTTGTTTTAAAGTTGGCAATTGTGGTAAGCCAACAATTAAACTTCTTGATAATTGTTCATTATAGCTTCTAATAATATTAGAATTTACTGAAATTGTTGAAGGGATTAAATTAATATTAAACTCTTTTAAAAACTTAAGGTATTTGCTATTTAATAAGGTCCAATTTTTAAATGGCTCTAAACTTTTGGGTTCAAAACTATAATTATAATTTACCGATGCTCTTATATTTTGATCTACAAATTTTTGAATATTATAATTTCGATGATACATTTCATTATACGCGTAAGAAACCGCTAAGTTTTCAACATTATAAAATCGAGCTTTTTTGGTAGTGGAAGGATTTCGTTCTTTATGAACATTAATTAAACTTATGCTTCTACGTTTTGTATAATCTCGTGATTCTTTGCTTTTTGGGTTAACCGATTTTGCATCATTAAACAATACATCTTGGTATTGCGGATCGTACTTTGGATCTTTAAATTGTTCTGAAATACTATAATTTAAAGGAAGGTTTATTCCCCATTTTTTAGGTAATAGTTTTCCCATATTTACATTGGTAACTATATCGTACAGTTTAGTATCTTCTTGGCTTCTCTCGTTTACTCTTTGCTCAATACTACCAAAACCTTTGGTTTCCATTCTTCCTGTTACAGACACATTTGCAAAATCTGCAATATTTGCATCAGCATTAACTACTGCTGCCCAACCTCCTTGATTATCAAATTCTGAAACTCTCATTTCGTTAAACCAAATTTCAGCGCTTTGGCTACTATTAGAAGCGTTTTTTACTCCTAACATTATGGTTTTAATATTTGCTAAATTAGGATTTCCTTTAACTCTAATGGTATATCCTTCTAAACCAGGTATTGGAGATGGCATTCCTTCCGCAGGATATAAAATATTTGGCGCTATTCCATCTGAAAATCGTAACAATTTTAGTTT
>DGOU01000042.1:1251-10807 GCA_002390165.1 Lutibacter sp. UBA4458 | reverse complement strand
GCTAATGGCTTTTCAATTTGATAATAATTATCATTTAAATCACTACCTAATCTAATAATGGCTTTTAAATCATTATTTTGAACTTGCAATTTATTCTGAATTCCTTCGGCATGAACAAACAATTTATAATGTTTATACATTCGCAAATCTACACTTACATTTTTAAAAATTGCTCTGCTTTCATCTGGTTGTAAATCGGTAACTTTTAAACTTAACGACTGCTCATTTTGTTGTTGTAAGGTTGTGCTACCTCTTAAAATTTCTCTTTTAATACCTGGAGGTAACACATATGGAATTGGAATTTTATTTTCGTTTTCTTGAATATTTACCACACCTACTTCAAAATCTTGTAATTGGTTATTTGTTAATGGTTGTGGTGGCACAATGTTTTCATCTAATGTTTTTGTAAATCGTCTCCAATCTCCTCTAACCAATTGCAATTCGCCAAAACGTAAAACTACTGGCATTTTAAATTTGGTTAAAAATATTCGCATAAATCGAATAGAGTTAAACCCTGTAATATTATTAATAACCTCGTCTGGCGTAGTTACTTGAATTCTAAATTGTAACCATCTCGATTTTCTTTCACTTCCATCGACTAATTTTACAGTTACATTTTTTTCGTCTACAATGTTGTTTTGTCCAACTACCAGATCGTTCTTATTTAAGGATACTTTATATTGATAATAACTTTCTACCGAATTCATAGTTTGGTCTTTGTTAATATCTTCGGTATCTGGAAATGTGGTTGCAGATGTTGGGTAATTTTCTGGTGATAAATTATTAGTTGGTGAGTTACCTTGCGTATTATTATACTTTTTATAGCGTTCTAATATGGTTGCATTATTGGCATCATACTCTGAACTTCTAAAATACGAATAATCATCATTGGATGGATCTGCTCCAAAAGTACTACCAAATTGCTGTGTTTCTTGTTCATCATTTAAACCATCTAAACCAATATCTTGATTTAATCGCTCATTATCTTTATCGCTAAAAGCATATAATAATGATTGATTTGTAGGAATTTTACCCCAAATAGTTGGTGCGGTATTATCGGTACTTAATGCATCTGCGGGTAAACCATTTTCATACATTTTTCTACCATCTTTTAAAATATCTTCTGAAATATTTCCTAGATTAAAATAAATGTCTCCCACTTGATTTGCTGGGTCATTTGGATTTACGCCTTGAGGAAATCCTTCTTTATTGGTAATAGAATAATTTTCATAAGGATCCATTAACCAAAACTGAATATATTCTATATTAGATTGTTCAAAATCTGTAGTTGTTAAAGCTCTAGTAATACCTGCCCAACGATCTTCTGGATCGGTAAATTTACCGTCTGCACCAACATTATTTGTATCGTAATTATAACTTCCTCTTTCGTTTGGAAAATAAGCTAAATCTAATGTTCTAACAATAGTAGATTGCGTTAAATCTAAATCTTGATTAGGAAATAATTCTTCAAATCTAATTCTTCTAACCTCATCTCTTGACAATTCATCATTGCTAATATTGCCAGGTTTTAAGGAAGAACCTCCATAAAATAATGGATCAATTACATACCAAGCTAATCTAGCTCTTTTATAACCATAAGATAAATCTGTAGCACTTCCATTTAAATCGAACTGCGTTTGATATTGTGGTGTACTTGACATTTGCCATTGTAGAATAGATTTTAATTCTAACGGAATTTGAGAACCTTCAAAATCATCAATATAAGAAGTTGCCTCTCCATCTAAACTAATTCGTTTTGGTGAACCCGGCTTTAAGTAAGCAAAATCACCTCTAATAGAAAAATTAGAAGCAACATCGGTGTCTATATTAGGTAATTTATTTACCCATTTTGTAAGTTTTGGAACTTCAGTATTATAGGTGGCATTTAAGCCAAAAATAGTGTTATTAATAGGTTCCTGACCAAACAATGCTTTTTGCGTAATTGGTTTTTCATTTAAATTTAAAAGGGTTACGCCTGCAATAAATTTATCCGAAAATTTATGTTCTATATCTATTCCCGTAAACCTTTTAGTTTGTAAATTAAAAGTTGCATTATTTTCTACAGATACTTCAATTGGGGCGTTTGAAGCTTCTAAACTAGGATTGACAATTTGAACTCTACCCATTTGATAATCCACAACATAATCAACACCTTCCACTAATTCTCTACCGCTAGTTGTAACTCTAACAGAGCCTTGTGGAACATTAAACGCGCCTAATGGAATTCCATTTGCGCTTTCAGATTTAAAATATCCTTTTATTATGTATTTATCTTTTTGTTGGTAATTGTTTTTTACACCTGTTTGGGTATTTTGATATAATTCATTAAAAACATAAATATCATCTGCAGCGTTAGTAAGTTTATTCTGTAAATCTTTACCGAAAGGTTCTACCGTAGGAAAAATAATAAATCCTTTTTCTGAATTAACAGTTGCTCCTTCTACATAATCAAAATAACCATCTCCTTCTGGGGTATAGGTTTGATTTTGATCGAGTTTATCAATATCTGTTAAGTTTAACAACGTTTTATCAGAAACACCTGGTGTTTGAGCGTTTTGTAATACATTAATTTGTACTCCAGTTGCATCATCTGCATACAACAATTCTAATCTAAATCCATCAGAATTCATTCTGTACGTTTGTAAAGAATACACATTTTTCATCATTAAATTCCACATTGGAATTTGAGTACTTACAATTTCACTTCGTAATAATTTTACCACAATATTGTCTGGAGCAATAATACCATCACTAGTAAATTCTCCAACTCTATGCACTTCGGAATCGCCACTTACTGTATATTCATAAGCTACTGCTAAAACATCTGAATCTGTTAATCTTCTATTTAACGATATATATCCTAATTGTGGATTTATAGTATATTCGCTTCGATTTAATTTTATTGCGTTTTCTAATACCGAATAATCTCTACCTTGTTGCATTGCATAAGGGGACAAACCATTACTAACTGTTGCAATATTTCTAACAGGATTTGTGGTTGTTAAAATAGAAGATAAATTATTAGCCGTATTTGATGGTAACACTTCTCCTGGAACAGGAGTAACATTTGCTGGCCCAATATTGTTAGGATTTCCTTCTCCTAAATCTGCCAATCCAACAATATTTCTAACATCGGTTGTTATGGAATTTCTATTGGTAATCCATACTTCAACTTTAGTAATATTTACGGCACTATTTATTAATGGATAATCTTTTAAAGCGGTATTATAATTATCTCGAAAATACTGAGCTAAGAAGAAATGCCTATTATCATCATAATCGGTAGTTCGTAATTCAAATTCTTGAATTGTTGAACCTCCTTGTGCGGCTACTGACCGTGTTTGAGATTTTTGTTCTGCAAAAACTCCGGTTACCGTAGTTTTACCAAATTGTAATTGTGTTTTAACCCCAAAAAGACTTTGTGCGCCTACAATTAAAGAATTTTTAAGTGGCATACTTACATTACCTACTTCTACTTTTTGAAGAATATCATCTTCTGTTGGTGTATATTCTAATTTGATTTGGTTTTGGAAATTGAAGGTAGATTGCGTATCGTATTGCGCGCCTATTTTTAGTCTGGTTCCTACTTTTGCCATTATACTGGCATTAATTTCCTGATTAAAATCAAAAGTAAAACTACTTCTATTTCTTTCTGATAATTGAGGATTATCTACTTTTTGATACAACCCTCCTAATTTAACTAAAACTGAACCCTGAGGATTAACTTCAATAGTATTTCCGCCAAAAACAGATTGAAAGAAATTAGAATTTACATAATACGTTGGTAATAAATTTTTTTGGGCTGCAGAGCTTCCTTTCTTTTTGCTGTTTAATGAACTAATTTTAGTTTTAAAATACCCCAACATATCCTTTTTTAAACGATAGTTTTTGTATTCCTCTTGGGTCATATATAGCGGATACTTTATATTGTAATCCCCTATTTTTTCAACCACTACATAACGCTTTAATTCTGGATCGTAAAAAACTTCTTTTTTTGAAGGATCGGATAAAAACAAACCACCTTCCTTATCATTTTTAAAAGGGTATTTTAAAGAAATTGTATCGTGGGCGACTTTTGTGGTATCCGTGTTTTTAAATACAGGAACCGCTTGTGCTTTTATTCCTTGAGCAGTTATAATAAATAAAAAAAATAACCAATATACAGGTACTATAAATTTTGTTTTTCTCAAATTCTATAAAATTTTCAGCGCTTTTTTAATTAATTGAGCAACACTTAACGAATTGTCTTCTTTTAAAATTTTATCGATAATTTTTTCTGATTGTTTTTTAGAAAACCCTAAAACCTCTAAAGCAGATAACGCTTCATTTTTATTCGTATTGTTTAAAGCAACAGAAACTTCATCAACAATATAGGTTTTTAAAATTTTATCTTTTAAATCTACCAAAACACGTTGTGCGGTTTTAGCACCTATTCCTTTAACAGATTGAATAGTGGCAACATCTCCTGAACCAATTGCTTGTTGAATCTCATCGGTACTCATAGACGACAACATAGTTCTGGCAATACTTGGCCCAACACCTGAAACGGAAATTAATAATTTAAAAATTTCTCGTTCTGTTTTATCTATAAAACCAAATAACGTATTGGAATCTTCCTTAACGGATAGGTAAGTGTATAAAAAAACAGATTCTTTATCTGGCAGTTGAGAAAAGGTATTTAAAGATATGTTTAAAAAATAACCTATGCCATTAGTTTCAATAATGGCATAGGTTGGATTTTTCTCTATTAATTTTCCTCTAATATGGGTTATCATGATACATTAAACAATAAACGTTCAAATGTAAAGAAATTATTTGTTTTTCTCCATGTCTTGAGCATGAACAATTGCAACTGTGGCAATATTAACAATTTCATCAACACTTGCACCTAATTGAATAATGTGTACTGGTTTTTTTAGTCCCATAATTATTGGCCCAATAGAATCAATTTGATTAAATTCTTTCATTAATTTATACCCAATATTTGCAGCTTCTAAATTTGGAAATATTAAACCGTTTACATTTTTTCCATTTAATTTAGAAAATGGGAATTTTTCTTTTAACATTTCTGAGTTTAATGCAAAATCTGCCTGCAATTCACCATCAACTACAACTTTCGGGAATTTTCGATGCATAATTCCGACTGCTTTGTTAATTTTATCGGTTAAAAGTGAATCTGATGAACCAAAATTTGAGAAGGATAGCATTGCTAATACAGGATCAAAACCAAACATTTTCATAGCTAAACTAGTCATGTACCCAATATTAGCAAGTTCTTCTGCATTTGGATCAATATTTATTGCTGTATCAGAAAAAAAGATTGGACCTCTTTTGGTTAACATGATGTTAGTTGCGGCAATTCTTCTAACTCCCTTAGCTTTACCAATTAACTCAATCATTGGTTTTGCAACTGCAGGATAACTTCTTGAATAACCCGTAACTAAAGCATCAGCTTCTCCTTCATTTACCATCATTGCTGCAAAATAATTTCGTTCTCGCATCCAGCCTAAAGCATCAATTAAAGTAACTCCTTTTCTTTGTCTCTTTTCCCAATAAATTTTAGCAAAACGTTCTCTTCGTTCATTTTCATCATCTGATTTTGGATCAATTATTTGTAAATCGACATCAAATTTAATTTCTTCCATCAATTCATGAATAATAGTTTTATTACCCATTAAAATTGGTTTTCCTATACCATCTTCATATACAATTTGAGCTGCTTTCAGCACGCTTAAATGATCAGCCTCTGCAAAAATGATAGATTTTGGATCAGATTTAGCTCTTCCAATTAGCATGCGCATAAACTTATTACCGGTTCCTAAACGTTGGGCTAAAGAATCTTTATAAGCATCCCAATCTTTAATTGGTTCTTTAGCTATTCCAGAATCCATAGCTGCTTTTGCAACTGCAGGTGGAATTTCTGTAATTAAACGGTGGTCAAATGGCTTTGGAATAATATAATCTTTTCCAAATTCAATATTTTTAACATTGTAGGTTTTAATTACCTGTTCTGGAACAGGTTGTTTGGTTAACTCTGCCAAAGCATACACCGCAGCTAATTTCATTTCTTCATTAATTCCCGTCGCTCTAACATCTAATGCCCCTCTAAAAATATAAGGAAATCCTAAAATATTATTTACTTGATTTGGGTAATCTGATCTACCAGTACCCATAATAATATCTTCTCTAGCTTTAATTGCTACTTCATATTCTATCTCTGGATCAGGATTTGCTAAAGCAAATACTATTGGATGTTGCGTCATAGATTTTAACATTTCAGGCGTTACTAATCCCCCTCTTGATAAGCCTAAAAACACATCGGCATTTACCATAGCTTCTTCTAAAGTATGTAAATCTCTAGAAGTTGCGAATTCAGATTTTTGTACAGATAAATTCGTTCTATCCTTTCTGATAACGCCTTTACTATCACACATTACTATGTTTTCGTCTTTTATACCTATTTTTTTATATAACCTTGAGCAGGATATTGCTGCTGCTCCGGCTCCACTAACCACTACTTTGGCATCTTCAATTTTTTTATTAGAAATCTCTAAGGCATTAATTAATGCAGCAGAAGAAATAATTGCTGTACCATGTTGGTCATCGTGCATAATTGGAATATCCAATTCTTCTTTTAACCTTCTTTCAATTTCAAAAGCTTCAGGAGCTTTAATATCTTCTAAATTAATTCCTCCAAATGTTGGGGAGATATTTTTAACGGTTTCAATAAATTTATCAACATCATGAGTATCTACTTCTATATCAAAAACATCAATATCTGCAAACACTTTAAAAAGCAATCCTTTTCCTTCCATAACAGGTTTACCTGCCATAGCGCCAATATCACCCAATCCTAAAACAGCTGTTCCGTTTGAAATTACAGCTACTAAATTTCCTTTTGCAGTGTATTTATAAACATCATCTGGGTTTTTTTCTATTTCCAAACAAGGTTCTGCAACGCCTGGAGAATAGGCCAAAGATAAATCTTTTTGAGTTGCGTATTTTTTAGTTGGTATTACTTCAATTTTTCCTGGAGTAGGTTTTTCGTGGTACAATAAAGCTTCGCTTCGTTTTTTAGAATTACTCATATTTATATCTTTTGTGAAATATCTAACAAAGATAAATAGAATACATGATAAACAAGGAATTAAAAGCTATAATTATAGCACTCTGTAACATCTATAACTCTGAGAATGCATTCAAAAATATAATTATATTTAACCTCTTATTTTATCATCATAGGATTGTCATCTACCAAAATTTCTATAGAATTACCTGTTAATAAAGAAACTTCAAAATTATCAGCTGAAAGGTTACATTTTAAAATACTATTCTTAAAGTTTATTTTAAAAGACAAGCTCGTCCAATTTTTAGGTAAATGTGGATGAAAATTTAATTTACCATTTACAACCCGCATTCCTGCAAAACCAAACACTATAGACATCCAAGAGCCTCCCATACAAGCGGTATGAATACCATCCTTTGTATTATGATGTAGATTATCAATATCTAACCTTGCCGTGTTCATGAAATAATTATACGCTTTATCATATTCTCCAATTCTGTTTGCCATTATACTAAAAATACAAGTGGACAGCGAAGAATCATGCGTGGTTATTTTTTCATAATAATTATAGTCGTTTTTAATAGCTTCTAAGCTACTCTCGTTTTCCATTAAAAAGTGCCCTAAAATAGTATCTGCTTGTTTACAAACTTGATGACGATATAAAGTTAATGGATGATAATTTAACAATAATGGGTAATTTTCTTTAGGTGTGTTTTCAAAATCCCAAACTTTTTTATTGAAAAAACTATCGTCCTGTGGATGTAAATTTCTTTTTTCATCAAAAGGTAAAAACATGGCTTTACCTGCTTTAGAAAAATTGGTTAATTCACTATTTTGAAATTGTAATTTTTCTAATACAGAATTCAAAATATTTTCATGTTTAGATTTTACATTGTTATATATTTCTGAAATTTCTGTGAATAAATTTTTGGTTAACACATTAGTGTAATAATTATTATTTACAATACACGTGTATTCATCTGGTCCAGTTACATCATCAATACAAAACTTATTATCACTATCTCTAAAATGACCAATATGGAACATTAACCTTGCAATTTCAATTAACATTTCCAATCCTTTGTTTGCCATAAAATCTAAATCATCCGTAACTTTATAATATTGAATGATAGAATAAGCAATATCTACATTAATATGATATTGAGCGGTTCCTGCAGGAAAAAAAGGAGAGCATTCATCTCCTGCTATGGTACGCCAAGGATATAAAGCTCCAATATTATGTCCCATTTGTCGTGCTCTTTTTCTAGCAAAATCTAAAATATTAAATCGATAGTTTAATAAATTTTTTGCAAATTTTGGATTAGTAAACAAAAAGAAAGGAAAAATATAAATTTCTGTATCCCAAAAATAATGTCCTTCATAACCTTCACCTGAAAGCCCTTTTGCAGAAATATTACTCCAACGATCTTTACCTACAGATTGTACAAGATGAAAAAGATTAAATCGTAATCCTTGTTGCATTTCATTATCTCCTTCAATTTTAACATCTGCAAATTCCCAAAAGTCATCTAAATATTTTTTTTGTAAATCAACATAATAATTAAAAGAATTTTTAATTACAGATCTTATTATGGATTGATTTTCCTTAAGCTCATTAGGATGTCTATTAGTATCGGTATAAACGGCAAATTTTGTAAAATTAATAGAAGCACCTTGTTTAATATTTCCTTTAAAAATATGCGTGAATTTATCTTTATCTTTTTGAATAGTTTCCGTAAAATTGGATGGAAATTGGTGAGAAATACCACCTACTACTTTTAAATTAGAATGTTTCGTTTTTGCCTCAATAAACGAGGCGTTATTATCCACGGTCATTTCTATAACGGATAATGCTTTTGCATTGGCAGTACCAACCCGTGGATCATCACTTGAAACTATATTAGAAACATCGCCATTTATAATGGAAAGAACTTCTATTTCACCTTCAAAATTAACAGCTTCTATGCTACAATTTATTAAAAAAAGTTCTAATTGTTCAAAAGATGCCAATCTTTTAAATACTAATTTAACAATTTCTTTTTTAGGAGATTCCCATTCAATAGTTCTTGTTACAATACCAGTTTTGGCATTTAATATTCTTTTATAAAACAATACTTTTCCTGAAAAAAGAGAAAATTTTTCTCCATTTATTTTAATAATTATTTCCTGAGTATCAATTACATTTAAAATACTTTGACTTCTATCTGGAAATCCATGAAGCTTTTCACCATAAACAATTTCTTCACTTTCATAAAATCCATTTATGTAAATTCCTCTAACACTAGGAATATTATTTGACACTCCTTCTTCAAAACTTCCACGAACGCCAAGATAACCGTTTGCAGTACTATAAAGCGTTTCTTTTAATTGATAAGATTCTTCAAAATTTGTATCTATTAAACTCCAATTGTTCATTATTGTATGTTTTAATTATTAAGTAAAGTTTTACGGTTGAATTTCTGCAGTTTGAGCTGCTTTTGTTGTTAAGTT
>DGOU01000042.1:0-1155 GCA_002390165.1 Lutibacter sp. UBA4458 | reverse complement strand
ATTAAACCCGTCATTGGACTATGTAATTTTTTAGGTAGAACACTTAAAATAGCAGAACTTAATAATGGATAAATTGGTGCAATAAATAAACCTATAATTGGAAAAACATAACCAATTAAAGGAATATCTGCTAAACTATTTATTTCAACCGCTTGTAAATTCACTGTTTTTGGTAATACAAATACAACAATTAGCATAGCAATTAGCATACTAAAGGAAACTACATAAAACCATGAAAAATATTTAGTAATTAAACCTGCAGACAACCTTCCAATTGCTAATGAAATTGCCAAAATACTTGCCATCATTATACCAATATTTTCAGGTAATTTTAAAACTCGTGAATTAAAAGTAGGTAGCCAACTCATAATACCTTGTTCTACCATAACATACAAAAAGGTACTAATTATAAATACTAAAACAAGTAATTTAGCCATTAATAATAGCATTTGCTTAGCGTCATCAGCTAAATCTACACCTGGAATTTCGTGTCCTTCATCAAACTTTATATTTAAAAGAATAATAAATGAAATTGCTGAAATTGCTGCTAACAACCAATATACATTCAACCATGAGTTTGGTTCACTTTCATTATTAAATGCNNTGTTCGTGTTGACTATTTACCACTAAACCAATCATAGAATAGACAGAAATTTTTATTAAAGCAAAGGAAACACCAACGGTTGCAAATAATATTCTAGCTCCCATAAATGAATTTGCATAATACATTTGAATACAACCAATTGTAACCAATGCCAAACCTGCTAACATGGATTTTTTATAGCCAATTCTAGGTAAAAAAGATGCAATTATAAATGAAATAACAGCTATTGGAATATCCTTAAATAATTCAAGTGTGCTGGCTGTAACTTCATCAACGCCATAAATATTTTGTGATTTTAAAATTACAATACCAACACTATTTAGCAAAATAGCAAAAACAAAGTAATTTAAATACATGGACACTTTTATGCCTAAGTTTTTCATTTATAAATGTTTTTTAGTTTTAAAAAATTAATTTTAATGTTTAATAATGTATGTTTTTCTTTCTGGCCCTACTCCTTTAATGGTTAGACTTTCCCATTGTTTAGGTAAGCAAGTTTTTCCTTGCACAATGCCCTTATCTGTAATTTGTAATCCTCCAAAGCCAAAAAG
>DGOU01000002.1:1880-3375 GCA_002390165.1 Lutibacter sp. UBA4458 | reverse complement strand
CCACGAGTTTCTGCTTGAACTAAAATTCCATTTTCATATACTAAATTAATAGAAGCTCCATCATATTTAAGTTCGCAAGTATATTCCACATTATCATCATCTACTAATTTTCTAATTCTGGTTTCCCAATCTTTCAAATCTTCTATAGAGTATGAATTTGCCAAAGAATACATTCTATTTTTATGAATAACTGTTTTAAAATTCTTTGTTACTTCTCCTCCTACTCTTTGAGTTGGAGAATTAACATCAAAAAACTGAGGATTTTCATTTTCTAACTTTTCTAATTCTTTTAGTTTTAAATCAAATTCAAAATCGGAAATAGTTGCATTATCCAACACATAATAATTATAATTATGTTCTCTCAGTTCAGTTTTTAATTGATTTATTCTATTTTCAATATTCACAGTCATACGTTCATTTTACATGGCTAAAAGTAAACATAAATTATTAAAATATAGATTCTGAATATTTTTATAATAAGAATAAAATTAATGCAACTTTAGTTACATTAGTATATGATATTTATCATAATTATTAGTGTGTAACCTTTGTAACTTTGTTTAAACAGATAGAAAAATAACTAAATTAAATAATTAAAAATGAAAAACTTACTTATTTTAGGTGCAGGAACAGCTGGCACTATGATGCTAAATAAATTATATAAAGAACTAGACAAAGAGGAGTGGAAAGTAACTATAGTTGACCAATACAAAACACATTACTACCAACCAGGTTTTTTATTTATACCATTTGGCATATACAATAAACAAGATGTAATTAAGCCTAAATACGATTTTTTTCCAGCTGGAGTTGAAGTAATCTTCAGCCCGATTGATAAAATTGTAGGTGAAGAAAACAAAGTGCTTTTAGAAGGTGGTAAGGTTTTAAAATATGATTATTTAATTATTGCAACCGGAACGCAAACAAGACCATCTGAAACCACTGGGTTAAAAGACAAACTTTGGTATAAAGATATTTTTGATTTTTACACCGTTGATGGCGCTGTAGCTTTGCACAAAAGATTTAAGAATTTTGAAGGTGGAGATTTAGTAATGTGTATTCCTGAATTACCATATAAATGTCCTGTTGCTCCAATAGAATTTGTTTGCTTAGCAGAAGCATATTTTACCAAACGAGGAATTAGAGACAAAGTGAATATAACTTATGTTACATTAATGTCAGGTGCTTTTACTAAACCTGTAGCTTCCAAAATGTTAGGCGAATTATTAGAAGAAAAAAACATTAAAGTAGTTCCAGATTTTTACTTAGAACACGTGGACAATGACAATAAAAAAATTGTTTCTTATGATGAACAAGAAATCCCTTTTGATATTTTAACCATTGTACCTGTTAATATGGGTTCTGATATGATTGAAAGAAGTGGTTTAGGTGATGATATGAATTATGTTAAAACCGATAAATACACGCTACAATCAGAACAATTTGAAAATATTTTTGTAATAGGTGATGCTGCAAATTTACCTACTTCAAAAGC
>DGOU01000002.1:0-1845 GCA_002390165.1 Lutibacter sp. UBA4458 | reverse complement strand
ATGGAAGGAAGAGCATTACCAGCTAAATTTGATGGTCATGCCAACTGCTATATTGAAACTGGCTACGGCAAAGGTGCTTTAATTGATTTTAATTATGTTACAGAACCTTTACCTGGTACTTTCCCATTACCTGGAATTGGGCCTTTTGGTTTGTTAAAAAACACCAAAATGAACCATTATGGTAAAATTTTATTTAGATGGATATACTGGCATATTTTAGTAAAAGGTAAAGAACTTCCAATTGAAGCAGATATGACTATGGCAGGAAAACAACGTGTTTAATTTAAATAGTGATTTGTAATGGAAGAAAAAAATATACAATCGCAAATAGATGCGTTAGATAAAAAGCTAGATTTAGTTCTTGGCTACGTGCAGCAACAACGAAAAGACACTATTGTTGTAGAAGACTTAGTAAGCGATTTAAGTATTATAGGTAAAGATGTTTACGATAGTACTGTTGAAGAACTTGATAAAAGACAAATAGAAATTGATCCATCCGTTTTAACAGATTTAGCGGTTACCATGCTTAAAAACATTGGTAATTTTAAAACGGTAATGAACCTTTTTGAAATGGCTTTTGACTTTGCCGAAGAAGCTGGTCCTATTGCAAATGAAGTTATTATAGACTTTACTAAGCAATTACAAGTATATAATCAAAAAGGATACTTTTCTTTCTTTAAAGAATTAGGTCCAATATTAGACAATATTGTTACTGGATTTACTCCTGAAGATTTAAGACAATTAGCCGACAGCGTTGTTTCTATCCTTTCTATAATTAAAGAAATGACACAACCAGAAGTTTTAGGCACTATGGAAAATGCAGTTAAAGCATTTAACAGTATGGAAACAGAAAGTGTACCTTCTTATTCCATTTGGAGAGTTATGAAGGAAATGAATAGTCCAGAAATGAAAAAAGCATTGGGTTACGGTATTACATTTATGAAAAATGTATCTAAAGATGTAACTATTAAAGAGAATAAATAATAATATAACTAAATAAATAATTAAAATTATGGCAGTACAAACATTAGCAGGAACACAAATACAAGTTACCGATGATGGATATCTTGAAGATATGAACCAATGGAACGAAGATGTTGCAAAAGAAATAGCAAAAGAAATTGGTATTGAATTAACCGATAAACACTTTGAAGTTATCAACTATTTACGTGAAAAAATTAAAGCTGGTGAAGCTTTAACTATTAGAAAGGTAGGTAAATCTGGTATTGTAGATATTAAAACTTTATATAAACTGTTCCCAAAAGGACCTTTAAAATTTTCATCAAAAATAGCAGGAATTCCAAAGCCAACAAGTTGTGTTTAATTATTAACTAATTAATTCTATATTATGGAAAATCAAGAAAAAAAACCCTTAGAAAAAGTCTGCATGATTTGTGCTAAAGGCTCTTTAGAAGATGTTTATGCAACATTAGTAATGGCAAATGGTGCCGTTATGGAAGGTATTGAAACCAAAGTGTTTTTTACCTTTTTTGGGTTAGATGGTATTACCAAAAAATCTATGAATCATTTACACACAGCTACTACTGGTAACCCAGCAATGCGTATGCCAGGCGGACTACCTTTTCCTACAATGCTCGGTGGTTTACCAGGTGTGGAAAGCGCAGTTTCTGGAATGATGCGTAAACAAATGGAAGAGCTAGATATGCCTCCTGTAGATGAATTTTTAGAAATGATTACTGCAGGTGGTGGCGAAATTTACGCTTGTAAATTAGCAATAGATATGTTTAAATTGAAAAAAGAAGACTTATCAGATGAAGTTTCTGATATTTTAACTATTGGACAATTTTATGAAATGTGTGATGGAGACAGAACACAAATAATTTT
>DGOU01000190.1:10685-11491 GCA_002390165.1 Lutibacter sp. UBA4458 | reverse complement strand
TTTATAAATTCCTAAAAATCCTTTGTGTTTATTTTTAACATCTGCAGCATAAAAAGTAACATTTTCTAAATTAGAAAATAAAGACTTTAAAAAAGGCTTTGAAAGTACGGTTATTTTTACAGTTGGATGTTGTTTTGTAAAAGCTCTTAGTACAGGAACAGCCATTGCTACATCTCCTAAAGCAGATAAACGAATTACTAAAATATGTGCGTTTTTATTCAAAAGGGATTAAAAATATTAAATTATGAAACAAAAATACCATAAGTTGAAACACAAAAAAAATTAATCGTCACTTTAAAAAAATTCAAAATTAAATTTATGTAAATTTGTCTAAATTTTAGAATACAATGATACAATCTATGACTGGGTACGGTAAAACCGTATTACAACTTCCCACAAAAAAAATTTCAATTGAATTAAAATCTTTAAATAGTAAAAATTTAGATGTAAATGTTAGAATACCATCTTATTATAGAGAAAAGGAGTTAAGTATTCGCAAACAATTAGCATCAAAATTAGGCAGAGGTAAAATAGATTTTTCTATTTATATTGAAAGCAATGGTGGCGAAGTACATTCTAAAATAAATGAAAATGTGGTAAAGGAATATATGAATCAATTACAAGAAATTGTAAATGGTAATGAAGTTGAATTACTAAAAATGGCAGTTCGATTGCCAGATTCTTTAAAAACTGAAAGAGAAGAATTAGATGAAGAAGAGTGGAAACAAATTGAAACAACAATTAACAAAACCGTTGAAAAAATTATTTTATACAGAAAAGATGAGGGTAAAGCATTATTAAATGAT
>DGOU01000190.1:3820-10648 GCA_002390165.1 Lutibacter sp. UBA4458 | reverse complement strand
TTGCAAAAATCTATTGCAGAATTAGAAACAAAAATTGACCAAAATAGGTTTGAGCAAGAGCTTATTTATTATATTGAAAAATTAGACATCACCGAAGAAAAAGTCCGTTTAAAAAATCATTTAAATTATTTTAAAAAGGAATTAAATAGTGATGTTTCAAATGGAAAAAAATTAGCTTTTATTACCCAAGAAATGGGTAGAGAAATAAACACTATTGGTTCAAAATCTAACTTTGCAGCAATGCAAAATTTAGTAGTTCAAATGAAAGATGAGCTTGAAAAAATTAAAGAACAAGGGTTAAATGTTTTATAAAACAAGACAGATTAATGAATAAAACCGGTAAACTTATTGTGTTTTCAGCGCCTTCAGGTTCAGGAAAAACTACTATTGTACACCATTTATTACAATTTAAAGAGTTGAATTTAGATTTTTCTATTTCGGCAACTTCTCGCAAAAAGAGAGGAACAGAAATTAATGAGAAAGACTATTATTTTATTTCGCTAAACCAATTTCAAAAACATATAAAAAATAACGATTTTGTAGAATGGGAAGAAGTCTATTCTGATAATTTTTACGGCACTTTAAAAAAAGAAATTGAACGAATTTGGTCTTTAGGGAAAAATGTAATTTTTGATATTGATGTAAAAGGAGGATTAAATATAAAATCGCAATACCCAAACCAAACCTTAGCAATTTTTGTGCAACCGCCATCCATTACCGAAATGGAACGAAGATTGAGAAATAGAAATACAGATAGCGAAGAAAAAATAAAAGAACGTGTTTTAAAAGCCGAAAAAGAATTGAAATTTGCTCAAGATTTTGATGTTGTTTTGGTTAATGACAAATTAGAGGCTGCAAAAAATAATGCATATAATTTGGTAAACAAATTTTTGAATAAATGAAAGTAGGTTTGTTTTTTGGCACCTTTAATCCAATACATGTTGGACATATGATAATTGCGAATTATATGGCTGAATTTTCAGATTTAGATGAAATTTGGCTGGTAATAACACCATTAAGTCCATTTAAACAAAAAGCAACATTACTTAGTAATATTCATAGGTTAGCAATTGCAAATATAGCAGTAGAAAATTATTCTAAAATAAAAACATCGACTATTGAATTTAAGTTGCCACAACCTAATTATACTATAAATACGTTAATTCATTTAGAAGAAAAATACCCAAAAATTGATTTTAATTTAATTATGGGTGAAGATAATTTGCAGAGTTTTCAAAAATGGAAAAATTACGAAACTATTCTTAAAAATTATCATTTATACGTGTATCCACGTGTAAATTCAAAGCCAATAAAAGAAACCTTTAAAAATCATGCCAATATTCATTTTGTTCCGGCTCCTATTGTTCAAATTTCTTCTACATTTATTAGAAAAGGAATTCATGAGCGTAAAGATATAAGCACTATGTTACCACTAAAAGTATGGAATTATATAGATGAAATGAATTTTTATAAATAATTTAATCTTATATTTTAATTAAGACAAAAAACCTAAAACTAATTCACCTAAATTTTCGTTGTATATTTGAGTTTATCTAATTATGGAAAAAACTAATCCAAAATCTAAAAAAAAATTTAAACAAAAATTAATTGATAAATATCGATTAGTAGTTTTAAATGAAGATACTTTTGAGGAAAAATTATCTTTTAAACTAAATCGGTTAAATGTATTTATTTTTGGAAGTATTTTTTCAGTTTTTCTTATTGTTGGCACAATTTTTTTAATTGCTTTTACACCTTTAAAAGAATATATTCCTGGATATTCTTCCACTAAACTTAAAAAAGAAGCTACACAGTTAATTTATAAAACCGATTCTTTAGAGCAGGTACTAAAAGTAAATAATCAGTACTTGCAAAATGTTAGACAGTTGTTAACCGGAAAAATATCAGAAGTTAAATTTGATAAAGATTCTGCCATGCAACAGATTAAACTAAATAGAGATTCTTTGAATTTATCCGCATCTAACAGCGACTTAAATTTTAGAAAAGAGGTGGAAAGTGAAGATAGATTTAGCCTTTTTAATCCAGCTAAAAAATCATCTGATATTGTGTTTTTTGCACCTATAACAGGAATTATTTCCGATAGATTTAATATTGAAGATAAACATTTTGCAATTGATATTGCAGTAGAAGCAGGTACTCCAGTAAAAGCAGTAGCAGATGGAACCGTAATTTTTGCCGGTTGGACATCCGATACTGGAAATGTAATTATTTTAGAACATGGTAAGGGTTTTATTTCTGCGTATAAACATAATAGTGTCTTACATAAACAAGAAGGAGACGTGGTAACTTCTGGGGAAGTTATTGCCGCTTCTGGAAATACAGGCGAATTTAGTACAGGTTCGCATTTACATTTTGAGTTATGGCATGACGGGCAACCTGTAAATCCTGAAAATTATATTGATTTTGAATAATGATTAAAATAAAGTCCATTTTAGCAAAACCTTTTGCAAAACAAATTGCAACAAAATTTTATAAAAAAAGCAATAATGCCGTTGTATTACAGCAAAAATTATTTAAAAAATTAATAAAAAAAGCAAAAAATACAGAGTTTGGAAAAGATCATCATTTCAATGAAATTAAATCGTATCAAGATTTTAAAAATCGGGTTCCAGTTAAAGATTATGAAGCATTAAAATCGTATTTCAATAAAGTTAAAGAAGGGAAATCAAATATTTTATGGCCTGGAAAACCTATTTATTTTGCAAAAACTTCGGGCACCACTTCAGGAGCAAAATATATTCCGCTTACTAAAGATTCTATGCCAACTCATATTTCCGCAGCGCGCAATGCTTTGTTATTGTATATTCATAAAAATAAAAAGTCAGATTTTGTAAATGGCAAGATGATTTTTTTACAAGGAAGTCCTGAATTGAGCGAAACAAATAGCATAAAAACAGGAAGGCTTTCAGGAATTGCTGCGCATTATGTTCCAAATTATTTAACCAAAAANNATTGTTGAAGAAACCGTTAATGAAGATATGACTTTAATTAGCGGAATTCCTAGTTGGGTACAAATGTATTTTGAAAAGTTAATTGAAAAAACAGGTAAAAAAGTCGGAGAAATTTTCCCAAATTTTAATTTGTTTGTTTATGGTGGTGTAAATTTTGAACCCTATAGAAATAAATTTGAAGATTTAATTGGCAGAAAAGTAGATACCGTGGAATTATATCCAGCATCTGAAGGTTTTTTTGCTTTTCAAGATGCTGAAAAAGAAAAAGGTATGATGCTTTTGGTAGATAATGGCATGTTTTACGAATTTATTCCTTCTAATGAATTTTTTGATGAAAATCCGACACGAATTTCGTTAAAAGATGTAAAAATTGGAGTAAACTATGTGCTAATTTTAAATACAAACGCAGGACTTTGGGGATATAATATTGGCGATACTATTGAGTTTTTGTCTGTAAACCCACCAAGAATTAGAGTTACAGGTAGAATTAAACATTTTATTTCTGCATTTGGCGAACATGTAATTGGTAAAGAAGTGGAACAAGCTTTAAATGAAAACACTATAAATTCCGAAATAAAAATTAACGAATTTACGGTTGCACCGCAAATAACTCCGGTTAATGAATTGCCATATCATGAATGGTTTATTGAGTTTGAAAATAAACCAAAAAACATGAGTGATTTCTCAAAAAAAATAGATGCTTCGTTACAAAAGCAAAATTCTTATTATTTCGATTTAATTGAGGGAAACATTTTGCAACCTTTAAAAATTACGCCAATAAAAAAAGGCGGATTTAATCTTTTTATGAAATCTGTTGGGAAGTTAGGCGGGCAAAATAAAGTGCCTAGATTATCTAATGACAGAAAAATTGCAGAAGAACTTTTAAAATTTAAAGAATAATGAAGGTAATTTCAGTAAATATTGGCAAAAAAGAAAAACTAAAGTATAAAGGAGAAGAAATAGTTACAGGAATTTTAAAATATCCTGTAAAAAAATCTATTTCTCTAGGAAAAGAAGATGTAGTAGATGATACGGTGGTAGATAGAAGATATCATGGTGGGGTAGATCAAGCCGTTTACGCATATTCAGAAAAGCATTATAACTACTGGAAAGCATTATTTCCAGATTTAGATTGGCACTTTGGTATGTTTGGAGAAAACTTAACCATTTCTAACCTTGATGAAACAGAAATTTGTGTTGGAAATACTTATAAATTAGGAGAAACTATAATTGAAGCTACTAAACCTAGAACTCCTTGTACAAAACTTGGAATTGTGTTTAAAACGCAACACTTTTTAAAACAATTTTGGAATACTACTAAAAGTGGTATTTATTTTAAGGTTATAAAAATTGGAAAAGTTGCTGTAAATGATGAATTAATTCTAATTAACAAGGCGGAAAATACACCTACAATTTCTGAAGTTTACCAAGCCAAAAAAAAAGCATAAAAAAAGGATTTGCAATACAAATCCTTTTTTTATAAATATTAATAAGTTTTATTTTTTAGATAATAAATCTCTAATTTCAGTTAATAAATCTTCTTGAGAAGGACCTTTTGGTGCTTCAGGAGCTGCCTCAACAGGTTTTTTAGTTTTATTGTAAGCTTTTACAATTAAAAACATAACTAAGCCTACAATTAATAAGTTAATAATAGTGTTAATCCACAAACCATAAGCAATAACTGCGCCTCCAGCTTCTTTGGCAGCGGCAACAGTTGCGTATTCTTTACCGTCCATTGCATAATGAAGGTTTGCAAAGTCAATACCTCCAGTAAAAAAACCTACAAATGGCATTGCAATATTATTTACAAAACCTTTAATAACACCACCTAAAGCAGTGGCCATAATAACTGCAACAGCAAAATCTATTACATTGCCCGTCATAATGAAATCCTTAAATTCTTTTAACATTTCTTAATTTTTTAATTGGTTAATATAAGGCAAGTTACTAAATTGATATTTATTTAACAATTCTTTTTATTCTTTGAGAAATTGCGGTTAATAATTCATAGGAAATAGTATTTATTTTTTTTGCTAATTCTATTATATGCTGCTGATTTTTATAAATAATCACTTCATCACCTTCTTCACAATTAATACCAGATACATCAACCATAATCATATCCATACAAACGTTACCAATAATAGGTGCTTTTTTATTATGGATATAAACATAGCCTTTTTTATTTCCTAATTGTCTCGAAATTCCATCGGCATGACCAATTGGAATAGTTGCAGATTTCATGGTTTTATCCGCTTTATAAGCTCGGTTATAACCAACAGAATCTCCTTTATTAATAGTATAAATTTGTGATATAATAGATTTTAAAGTAAGTACATTTTTTAATTTAGAGGTTTCTTCCTCATCATTACCAAAACCATACAATCCTATTCCTAATCTAACCATATCAAATTGCGCTTCCATAGCATAATTAATAATACCTGAAGTATTTAACATATGTTTTATTGGACTATATCCCAGATTTTTAGAAATCTCTGAAGCAATAGATTTGAAATTTGAAATTTGTTTTAAAGTAAAATCGCGCTCTTTTAAATCTTCACTGGCCGCAATATGAGAAAAAATAGAGGTTACTTTTACACTATTTTGAGATTTTAAAGATGCTATTATTTCGGAAATATCGGCATTATTAAATCCTAAACGATTTAAACCAGTATTAAATTTAATATGAATTGGATAATTTTTTAAAGAAAATTTTTCGGTATTTTTTAAAAATGAATTTAAAAGTTTAAAGGAATAAATATTTGGTTCTAACTGATATTCAATCAATTTATCAAAATTACTTATTACCGGATGCAACACTAAAATCGGATTTATAATTCCAGCTTTACGTAAAGCAATACCTTCATCTACATACGCTACAGCAAAATAAGAAACCTTATCTGTTAAAAACTTAGAAATTTCAACCGAACTACTTCCATAGCCAAAAGCCTTAACAACTGCTAAAGTTTTGGTTGTGTTTTTTAGCTTACTTTTAAAGTAGTTTAAATTAAATTCTAGAGAATCTAAGTTTATTTCAAGAACAGATACATGATTATTCATCGTTTTTATTGGATGCTGCTTTTTCCGTTTTATCTTTATTAGTAACTTTATAATAAGCTGCTCTGCTAAGCGGTTCGTATTCTTGAGTTTCACCCAACATAACCAATTCATCTCCTTTAGCAGTTCTATGGCTATAATGTGCTAAATTCCCAGTTCTGGTGCAAACTGCGTGTACTTTAGTAACATATTCGGCAGTTGCCATTAATGCCGGCATTGGTCCAAATGGATTTCCTTTAAAATCCATATCCAAACCAGCAACAATAACTCTAATTCCTCTATTTGCTAAATCGTTACAAACTGCTACAATTTCATCATCAAAAAACTGCGCTTCATCAATACCAACTACATCTACATCATTAGCTAAAATTCTAATATTTGCAGAAGAAGGAACAGGTGTAGATCGAATTTCATTTGCATCGTGCGAAACTACTTTTTCCTCGTCGTATCTAACATCAATAGCAGGTTTAAAAATTTCAACTTTTTGTTTTGCAAATTTGGCGCGTTTTAGCCTGCGGATAAGTTCTTCTGTTTTGCCAGAGAACATAGATCCACAAATAACTTCGATCCAGCCAAATTGTTCGTTATAATTTACAGTATTTTCAAGAAACATTTTGTAATTTCACAATTCAAAGGTTATGGTAAAATTGTTTTGAACAAAACAAAAGTATAAAAAGGTTATTTTTTTAAATTTGTTAAAGTTCGAAATTAGAACAAGTTTTCCCTTGTTTTAATAATTACAAATTTATTAAAAATAACACACTAAAAATTATTTAACACGGCAACTTATGCACAAAAA
>DGOU01000190.1:1264-3801 GCA_002390165.1 Lutibacter sp. UBA4458 | reverse complement strand
TTATATAAAAAAGCACAAGCTATTTATGAAAAATTGACTATTGCTAAATTTTTGAATGAACAAAAAACAGAAGAAGTTAATAATACTGTAGAAAACATAGAAGAGAAAGAGAATTTAGATATTAAATTTAATGAGGAAGTTTTAAATAAAACGATTTTAACTATTGAAAATGAAGTAGATACAAAAGAACCGGATTCAAATTTTGAAAACATAGAATTTTCTTTAAATGAAGAAGAAATACTTTTTGAAAAACCAGAAATAGATAATAAATCCTCTATTCAAACTTCATTAGAAGAAGAATTTAAAGATGCTATATCCGCTACAGAAGCAACTAAAATATTTGAGAATGTTACTAAAGAAAACCCCATAATTTCAGAAGAAGCTTCTACCAAAAACAGAACATTAAATGATACTTTGTTTAAAAATAATTTACAAATAGGATTAAATGACAGAATTGCTTTTGTAAAACAATTATTTGATGGAAGTCAAGAAGATTTTAACCGTGTTATTTCACAATTAAACACCTTTAATACCAAAGATGAAGCTAAAAATTTCCTTATAAATTTTGTAAAACCAGATTACGATTGGAGTAATAAGCAGGAATTTGAAGATAGATTATTACAATTAATTGACCGGAAATTTTCTTAGTTAAATGGATTATAAAAGGCTAGAAAAAGAATTAAAAAAAAGAACAGCGTTAAATTATATTTGGGGAAGAAAACAAACAGACGAGTTTGATAAGCTTACCAATTTTATTTATAAAACCTATTCTTTTAAATCGCTTCTTCAAAAAATAGAAATTAATTTTAATGGAGATAAAAGAAAAGAGGATTTAAAAAATTACGCTTTAAACCGATGGTTTAATTTTTGGTCGGCAAAAGGCGTGGAAACTATTTTTTGTGAACATAAAAATGTAAAAGCTCATAAAAACTCCTATAATAAATACACCGATTTTTTTATAGAAAACATTCCTTTTGATCATAAAACAACCATTTTTCCTAAAGCATTTAATAAATCGGTTAGCTATGCAAAAAAACATCCTGAAGAATTAATAACTTGGCTGTACAAAAATCAAAGTAGCCAACAACGGCAACATTTTAAAAATCGGTTATTTATTGTTTTAGTGAATACAAACCATACGGAAAAACATTGGAAATTAAAAGCAGAAATAAGTTGGTTAAAACAATTAATTTCAACTTATTTGCTTAATTTTAACCGCTCAAAATTGATAACATTATCCTTGGATGATGAGCCAATTTTTACAGATATAATTTGGGCAATTAAATAAGTATTAGTGAATTACATAGGATCTAAAAATAAACTTTCTTCCTTTTTAAAAAAATCTATTCAAAAAACTGTTGGAAAAGATATTTCAAACCTAGTATTTTGCGATTTATTTGCAGGAACAGGTATTGTTGGTAGAACTTTTAAACCTTTTGTAAAGCAAGTTATAGCAAATGATATTGAACAATATAGTTACATTTTAAATAAAAATTATATTGGTAATTACCAAAGTATAAATTGTGATGAAAAAATAGTGTTTCTTAATAATTTAAAAGGCAAAGTAGGTTTTATTTTTGACAATTACAGCGAAAACGGAAAAGCAGGACGCTTGTATTTTTCTGAGGAAAACGGCAAGAAAATAGATGCAATCAGACAGCAAATTGCAGCGTGGAAAACAAATAATAAAATTTCAATAAATGAATATCATTTTTTATTGGCATCGTTAATAGAAAGTGCCGATAAAGTAGCAAATACAGCTTCTGTTTATGGTGCATATTTAAAGAAAATTAAAAAATCAGCTCAAAAAACATTGGATTTCAAACCTGCTGAATTTGATATTACTAAAAATGCACATCAGGTTTTTAATGAAGATAGTAATAAGTTAATTTCCAAAATTGAAGGCGATATTTTATATTTAGATCCGCCATATAATGCAAGACAGTACGGTGCAAATTATCACATTTTAAACACTATTGCACTATATGATTCGTTTAAGCCTAAGGGTAAAACAGGATTACGAGATTATTATAAATCTTCTTATTGTAAAAAAGGTGAAGTAAAAAAATCTTTTGAAGATTTAATAAAAAATGCTAAATTTAAATATATTTTTTTAAGCTATAATAATGAAGGATTAATGAGTGAAAATGACGTAAAAAACATTATGAATTCTTACGGAAAATACAGCTTAAAAACTACAAATTATCAGCGATTTAAAGCAGACAAAACCGAAAATAGAAATCACAAGGCAACGGAAACCGTTGAATATTTACATATTTTAGAAAAACAATTATGAAAGCAAAGCAATACAATGAACTTTTTGATAAACTAATTGCAAAATATCATATTTTGGATGCAGTAGATCAACTTTTTAAAAATCCATATAAAGCCGATACGTTTGAACATTTACTTTATAGAAAATCTTGGATTGATACGGTTCAATGGCATTATGAAGATATAATTCGATTACCAGACATTAATCCGGTAGAAGCTTTAGTTTTAAAACGTAAAATTGATGCATCTAATCAAGATAGAAC
>DGOU01000190.1:0-1172 GCA_002390165.1 Lutibacter sp. UBA4458 | reverse complement strand
GCTATTGACGATTTGTTAAATGATTTTGCTAACGGCGATAAGTTTGTAAAAGTATATAAACAAATGAAAATGTATAATGATGAGGATACCAACCCAATGTTATACGCTAAAAAATAAAAGTGAAATTTAATGCAATAAAAAAAGCGGCTTTCAGCCGCTTTTTTAGATTTAAAAACTAACTGTAATTAGTTTTTAGCTTCTTTTTTGCTTCCAAAAGTATACGTTATACCAAAGTTAATTCCAAATGATGAATAAGGAACTGTTTCTGATAATGCTTTTGAAGGATCTGCATTTGAAGTACTTAAACTATCTACATAGGTAATTTCTGTTGGAGCATAAATAGTTCCAAAAACTGGGTGTACCAATGGAGCATCACCTAAATTCCATGTTTGAGATGGCATTGCTGGTGAACCAGCGCCTAATGCGTTTGCAGGAATTGCTGGTGTTGTAATATTTAAAGATTGAAATTCAGAACTGTCTCTTGTTACATTAATGCCTAAATATTCTAACTCAGCAAATAAATTTAAATGATCTGATAGTTGGTATTTATATCCAAGAGCTCCATTAAATCCAAGTGGAAATCTTCCATGAAAATCTTGTTTACCAACAGCTACAATCGGACCAAATGGTGTAGTAGTGTTTTTAGTAAATTCAGCAACTGTTTTTCCTCCAATTTTGGTTAAAGCACCAAATCTTCCATAAATATTTTGAGTAAATTTATATACTAAAGATGCTGTTAAACCATAAGCTCTACCGTAAGCTATAGCATCGGTAGTTTCTTTAAAACTACCATCTTCATTTTGCACGTAAGAATCTTTATTTTGATTTGCACCATTTAAATAACCTACACCTAATTCTACACCAAAAGTTTCATTAAACATATAACCTGTTCTAATTTGGTAATTAGCTCCTTCACCATAACTTCCATAGTGATTTGTAGCTTCAGTTTGTGAACCGTCTAAAGAAGTTCCCATAAGAACTCCTGCGCTTCCAATTGCATAGCCTCCGGTTGCAGATACATAAAATTGTGCACTAGCACTTGTTGCCATTGCTACAGCAACTAATAAAAATAAATATTTTTTCATATTTTAAATAAAATTAAATTAATAACGGAGTAAATTACCTTTATTTTAAGGTTTTTAGGAAAGAATAGAAATTAAATATTTTTAAAA
>DGOU01000178.1:12417-13680 GCA_002390165.1 Lutibacter sp. UBA4458 | reverse complement strand
GGTATTTGATAAAGAAGCATGGCAATTCGTTCAATTCCCATTCCAAAAGCATATCCAGAATATTTTTCTGGGTCAATATTAGCATTTTTAAGCACATTTGGATCTACCATTCCGCATCCCATAATTTCTAACCAACCTGTACCTTTAGTAATTTTATAATCTACTTCGGTTTCTAATCCCCAGTAAATATCCACTTCAGCACTTGGTTCTGTAAAAGGAAAATACGAAGGGCGTAACCTAATTTTAGATTTGCCAAACATTTCTTTAGTAAAATATAAAAGAGTTTGTTTTAAGTCGGCAAAGGAAACATCCGTATCAATATATAAACCTTCTACTTGATGAAAAATGCAATGAGAACGAGCAGAAATATCTTCATTTCTAAAAACTCTACCTGGTGAAATAGTTCTAATGGGTGGCTCGTGGTTTTCCATGTACCTAACTTGTACAGAAGAAGTGTGTGTTCTTAGTAAAATATCTGGTTCTTTTTCAATAAAAAAAGTATCCTGCATATCACGTGCTGGGTGATATTCTGGCAAGTTTAAAGCTGTAAAATTATGCCAGTCATCTTCAATTTCTGGACCTTCCGAAACATTAAAACCAACTCTAGAAAATACATCAATAATTTTATTTCTTACAATAGATATTGGGTGTCTAGCTCCTAATTCAATTGGTTCTTCAGGCTTTGTTAAATCACCATAAACACCTTTTAATTCCTTAGTTTTTTCTAAAGCCTCTTTAAGTTCATTTACTTTATTTTGAGCATTATTTTTTAAAGTATTTATTGCCTGGCCAAATTCTTTTCTATCCGCTGCTGCAACATTTTTAAACTCTGCAAACAAATCATTTAAAATTCCTTTTTTTCCTAAAAACTTAATTCTAAAAGCTTCTATTTCTTCTGAATTTACTCCATTAAATTTTGAAACTTCAACAAGAAATTCTTTAACTTTATCTATCATTTTCCTTAAAAATTAGATTGCAAATTTAAACAATTTTATTTGGTTTTTAACTTTTCTAAATTGTGTTTAAAAAGTAGATTAAAATTAAAAAAAACATAAATATTACGAAAACGTTTTCGTTAAACTAAAAAAAAGGAAAGTTTGTAACTTGTTTACTTTATTATAATTGTATTATTAATTATATTTGAGGAGTAATTTAACCATTTTATTAAAATAATTAATCCTAAATTATGAAATCTAAAATTAATGCGTTTATGGAATTGGTGAATAAAAGTAACCCAAATGAACCAGAATTTTCTCAAGCTGT
>DGOU01000178.1:6757-12374 GCA_002390165.1 Lutibacter sp. UBA4458 | reverse complement strand
GAGCCTGAAAGAACGATTATTTTTAGAGTTCCATGGATAGATGATGCTGGGGAAACTCAAGTAAATAGAGGTTTCAGAGTTGAATTTAACTCTGCAATCGGTCCTTATAAAGGAGGATTGCGTTTTCATCCTTCTGTTAATTTAAGTATTTTAAAATTTTTAGGTTTTGAACAAACTTTTAAAAATTCGTTAACTACTCTTCCAATGGGTGGCGCAAAAGGAGGTTCAGACTTTGATCCAAAGGGAAAATCAGACACTGAAGTTATGCGATTTACACAATCTTTTATGACCGAATTATTTAGGCATATTGGCCCAAATACAGATATTCCTGCCGGAGATATTGGAGTTGGTGGACGAGAAATAGGTTATTTATATGGTCAATATAAAAGATTACGAAATGAATTTACAGGCGTTTTAACAGGTAAAGGCATGGCTTTTGGAGGTTCTTTAATTAGACCAGAAGCAACCGGATATGGAACCGTATATTTCGCAAAAAATATGCTTAAAATTACAGGAAATAGCTTTAAAGATAAAATAGTGGTGGTTTCAGGTTCAGGAAATGTAGCACAATATGCTTGCGAAAAAGCAACACAGTTAGGCGGTAAAGTTGTTACCCTTTCTGATTCTTCAGGTTATATTTATGATAAAGATGGAATAGATGCAAATAAATTAGCCTTTGTTTTAAATTTAAAAAATGTAAAACGAGGAAGAATTAATGAATATGTTAAAAAATATCCAACCGCTAAATTTTTTAAAGGCGAAAAACCTTGGGAGGTAAAATGTGATATAGCTTTACCATGCGCAACTCAGAATGAACTAGATGAATCTGCAGCAAAAAAGTTAGTTGCAAATGGTGTTATTTGTGTTGCAGAAGGAGCTAATATGCCAACAACTCCGGCAGGTGTTGAAGTGTTTCAGTCCAATAAAATATTATTTTCTCCAGGTAAAGCATCTAATGCAGGCGGCGTATCTGTTTCAGGGTTAGAAATGAGCCAAAATTCTATGCGTTTTAATTGGACTACTGAAGAAGTTGATAAAAAACTTCATGAAATCATGAAAAACATACATGAATCTTGTCTGAAATATGGAAAAGATAATAATGGCTATATTGATTATGTAAAAGGTGCAAATATTGCAGGTTTTGTAAAAGTAGCGGATGCCATGTTAGCGCAAGGAATTGTTTAAGAATAAACTAATTTTATAATTTTAAAAAGGTTGCTAATTAGCAGCCTTTTTGTTTGGTAAAAAGCATAAAAAGCGTTTAAATTAGAAGAAAATTTAAAATAAGGAAATACGAAGTATGGATAGCAAGATAAATAACCGATTACCCGATTTAAAAACCTATAAGTTTGAAGATGTCGCTTTCAATCGACTTATGCAAAATCGTATTAATAATATACTAATTGTATGTTCTAATTACGATTATTATATGCTAGAAGAAGATGGTAGAATTGATGAACGCATATTTAATGAATACACTGCTTTAAACTTGCGTTATCCACCTAGTTTTACCCACGCCAACTCAGCCAGAAGAGCCATAAAAATGATGGATGCCAATAAATTTGATTTGGTTATAACTTGGTTAGATTTAGGAAATTATAAAGCTTTTGAAACCTCTAAACAAATAAAAGATGCATTTCCAGAAGTGCCAATTGCAGCATTAAGTTTATATTCTTCAGAATTAAGAAAAAAACTTAAGAGCGGAAATACTGGCACCATAGATTATGTTTTTCATTGGAATGGAAATGTAGATATTTTTTTAGCAATAATAAAGCTAACTGAAGACAGGATGAATGCCGAATACGATATTAATAAAATTGGTGTAAAAGCCATTTTATTAGTAGAAGATTCTTTAAAATTCTATTCTAGGTATTTGCCAATTATTTACAAAATTTTAATGAAACAAACACGTTCACTAATGTCTGAAGGGTTAAATGAACACCGCAGAATGATGTTAATGCGTGGACGCCCTAAAATATTATTGGCTACTAATTATGAAGATGGAATAGGTTTATTTAAAAAATATAAACGCAATTTATTAGGTGTAATATCCGATGTAAATTACTTTAAAGGAGGAAAAAGAAACCCCAAAGCAGGATTTGCTTTTTTAAAATATGTTCGAAATTTAAACCGTTATTTTCCATTTTTAATTCAATCTTCAAATATTGAAAACAAAAAAACAGCTTTAGAACTTAAAGGAAAATTTTTATATAAATATTCAGACACTTTAGGAACTGATATTAAAAAATATATTACTAAATATTTTTCGTTTGGTGATTTTGAATTTTGGGATCCTAAACAGAAAAAAGTACTTGCTAAAGTAAAAGATTTAAACAGTTTTCAAAAAGCATTAGGTCAAGTTTCATTAGAATCTATTACGTACCACGCAAAACGAAGTGAATACTCTAAATGGCTAAAATCCAGAGCGTTATTTTCATTAGCAAATTTATTTAGTAATGTAGAATATGAAGACTTTGATCAACCTGAACAAATAAGAGATTTTTTAATAAAAGCAATTAAAGTTTATAGAATTTACCAGTCAAGAGGGGTAATTGCCAAATTTGACAAAATTAAATATGATGAATATTTAGGTTTTGCAAGAATTGGAGAAGGTGCACTAGGAGGTAAAGGTAGAGGATTAGCATTTATTGATTCTTTTTTAAAACGCCATAAATTATTTGATAAATATAAAGATGTGTTTATCTCCATCCCAAGAACAGTAGTTTTAAGTACTGATGTTTTTGATGAATTTATTGAACAACATGATTTAATAAATTTTGTAGTACAATCTAAAAGTGACGAAGAAATATTAAATGAATTTATTAAAAAGCCACTTCCAAAATGGGTGAAACATGATATCACTGCATTTTTAAACATTATAAAAAGACCCATTGCCGTTCGCTCCTCAAGTGTTTTAGAAGATTCTCATTACCAGCCTTTTGCAGGTGTTTTTGCAACGTATATGATCCCTCATTCTAACAAGAAAAAAATGTTAAAAATGGTTTGCAATGCGGTTAAATCTGTTATTGCATCTTCATTTTATCAAAATAGTAAATCTTATTTAGAAGCAACATCACATAGTATTGAAGAAGATAAAATGGCGGTTATTTTACAAGAATTAACTGGTAAAGAATATGAAGATGTTTATTATCCTAATATTTCAGGGGTAGCACGTTCTATTAATTTTTACCCAATAGGAAATGAAAAACCAAACGAAGGAATTGCTAATATTGCTTTAGGTTTAGGTGAAATTATTGTTGGAGGCGGACAAACTTTACGATTTTCGCCATATCATCCTAAAAAAGTTTTACAACTTTCGTCTCCAGGAGCTGCTCAAAGAGATACACAAAAATATTTTTATGGTTTAGATTTAAATCCTGACAGTTACAAAGTTTCTACAAGTGAAGCCATCAATAAAAAGAAAATTAGTATTAGAGCTGCAAAAAAACATAATTCTTTAAAGTTTGTAGCGTCTACATATGATCTTCAAAATAACATTATAAAACCAGGAGTTCTTCACGATGGAATTCGTGTAATTACTTTTGATAATGTGTTAAAATACGGAACTTTTCCTTTGCCAGAAATTTTACAAGAATTATTAAGAATTGGTCAACGAGAAATGCGTAATCCTATTGAAATTGAGTTTGCAGTTAATTTAGATGTGCCTAAAGGTCAACCCAGAATATTTAGCTTTTTACAAATTAGACCAATTGTAGAAAGTATTGTTACTAAAAGTAAATTACCTAGCAATTTTAATCAAAAAGATACTATAATTTATTCCGAATCTGCCTTAGGTAATGGCACTTATGATCATATTACAGATTTTGTATATGTAAAACCAGAAACTTTTAACTCTGCCAATACAAGAGAAATAGCAACCGCAGTTGAAAACATTAATAAAGAGTTTTTAAAAAAAGACAAACAATATATTCTAGTTGGTCCAGGACGCTGGGGTTCTAGTGATCCTTGGTTAGGAATTCCTGTAATATGGCCTCAAATATCACAAGCTAAAATTATTGTTGAAGCAGGATTGCATGATTTTAGAATAGATCCAAGTCAAGGAACTCATTTCTTTCAAAATTTAACTTCATTTAGAGTAGGCTATTTTACTATAAATCCTTTTTTAAATGATGGGTTTTTTGATTTAGATTATTTAAATAACCAGCCTGCCATTTATGAAGATAAATTTTTAAGACATATTAAATTTGAAAAACCTTTAAAGGTTGTAATTGAAGGGAAAAACAATAAAGCGGCCATTTTTAAAGAAGAATTTGAGTTTAAAAAACCGAAGGATTTACTGGAAGAACAAATAGATGATTTACCACCAGATGGATTTATGTAACATAAATATCAAAATGACAAAAATCAGCCTATTATTTTGATAATAATGAAATTTTTATATGTAAATTTGTGTCGTAAATAATTTAAATTAAAATTAGAAACCTAATTTAATTTGTTAAAATCACAAAACAATGAATGTTAACAACATAATTAACAACTTGGAAGCAAAGCATCCAGGTGAAAAAGAATACTTACAAGCAGTACATGAAGTATTGGAATCTATTGAAGATATCTACAATGAAAATCCTCAATATGAAGACGCAAAAATAATTGAACGTTTAGTTGAACCAGATCGAATTCTAACTTTTAGAGTTTCTTGGTTAGATGATGAAGGTCAAGTTCATGTAAACTTAGGTTATAGAGTTCATTTTAACAACGCTATTGGACCATACAAAGGAGGAATTCGTTTACACCCAAGTGTAAATTTAAGTATCCTAAAATTCTTAGGATTTGAACAAACTTTTAAAAATGCTTTAACAACCTTACCAATGGGTGGTGCAAAAGGTGGTTCTGACTTTAATCCTAAAGGAAAATCAGATAATGAAATTATGCGTTTCTGTCAAGCCTTTATGTTAGAATTATGGAGAGTTATTGGTCCTAATACAGATGTTCCTGCAGGAGATATAGGTACTGGTGGTAGAGAAATTGGTTATTTATACGGCATGTATAAAAAATTAAAAATGGAAAACACCGGTGTATTAACAGGTAAAGGTTTAAATTGGGGTGGAAGCTTAATTAGGCCTGAAGCTACTGGTTTTGGAGCTACCTATTTTGCTAAAGAAATGTTAGCAGTTAATAACGATACTTTTAAAGGAAAAACAGTTGCTGTTTCTGGTTTTGGAAATGTAGCTTGGGGTGTTGCTTTAAAAGTTACAGAGTTAGGAGGTAAAGTAGTTACTATTTCTGGTCCTGATGGTTATATTTATGACGAAAAAGGTTTAGATGCAGATAAAATTGATTATTTATTAGAACTTAGAGCTTCCAATAATGATATCGTTTCTCCTTACGCAGAAGAATTCCCTGAAGCTAAATTTATAGCAGGTAAAAAACCTTGGGAAGTTAAATGTGATATTGCAATGCCAAGTGCTATTCAAAATGAATTAAACGGCGATGATGCAAAACAATTAATAGCTAACGGTGTAAAATATGTTGCAGAAGTTTCTAATATGGGTTGTACTCCAGAAGCTATTGAAGCTATACAAGAAGCAGGATTACCTTTTGCTCCAGGAAAAGCAGTTAATGCTGGTGGCGTTGGTGTTTCTGGTTTAGAAATGTC
>DGOU01000178.1:4914-6644 GCA_002390165.1 Lutibacter sp. UBA4458 | reverse complement strand
ATTATTTAAAATAAAAACCTTGTTTAAATATAAAAAAGGCTTGCCAATTGGTAAGCCTTTTTTATATTTATATTTGTTTATTATGAAAGTAAACGAAGTATTTCGTAAAATTATTCATGTGGATATGGATGCTTTTTATGCGTCTGTAGAACAATTAGATAATCCAGATTTACAAGGAAAACCAATTGCTGTTGGTGGTGGTGGAGAACGTGGCGTAGTTGCTGCTGCAAGTTATGAAGCTCGTAAATTTGGAGTTCGATCTGCTATGAATGGTAGGCAAGCTAAAAAGAATTGTCCTCATTTAATTTTTGTAAAACCTAGATTTGATCGGTATAAAGAAATCTCTCAAAAAATTAGAGCAATATTTTATGATTATACCGATTTAGTAGAACCATTATCTTTAGATGAAGCTTTTTTAGATGTAACCGAAAACAAAAAAGGAAATCCATCCGCAAGTTTAATTGCTAAAGAAATTAGAAACCGGATTTTTAATGAGTTGCATTTAAACGCTTCTGCCGGAATTTCAAACAGCAAATTTGTAGCTAAAATTGCTTCTGATATTAATAAACCAAACGGACAAAAAACCATTCCTCCTGAAGAAGTGCTTTCTTTTTTAGAAGAATTACCCATTGAAAAATTCTTTGGAATTGGAAAAGTAACAGCTTCAAAAATGTATAGTTTGGGTATTTTTACAGGAATGAATTTAAAAGAAAAAAGTCTAGAATTTTTAACACAGCATTTTAAAAATTCTGGTCAACATTATTACAATATTGTTCGAGGAATTCATAATAGTGAAGTAAAACCAAATAGAGAACGGAAATCTGTTGCTGCGGAACATACTTTTGTTAAAAATTTGACTTCTGAAATTTTTATGATAGAAAAACTGGTAAAAATTGCTGAAGAATTAGAACAACGTTTAATTCGTTCAAAAGTATCAGGAAAAACAGTGACTTTAAAAATTAAATACAGCGATTTTAAAACGCAAACTCGCAGCAAAACATTACCGTATTTTATAAAAGAAAAAGCAGTGTTGTTAGAAACAGTCAAAGAATTATTATTTCAAGAAAAAGTATTAAATTCTGTTCGATTGTTAGGTATTTCAGTCACTAATTTGAATATCAATTCAAAAAAGAAACTAGAAAAACCAATTCTAGTGCAATTAAAATTTGAGTTTTAATAATTAGATTTTTAGACAGATTTTGTCACATTGAGAGCAGTCGAAATGTTTAACAAAATAGAGATAACTGTTTCTCGACTGCGCTCGAAATGACAAATTATGATATAATTGTTTAAGATATTTTTAATGTATAAATTACATTTCGTTCTTTTAAATAATTTAAAAAATAGTGAAAACAAGCTTCATGTTTACCAACTAATTCAGGAGGAAAAACACCTTTTTCACTAAATAAACCATCTAAAAACATATTCGCCGCTGCAGTTGCAGTATAACCAGTGGTTCTTGCCATTGATGAGGTTTGGGTTTTAGTACAATATTCATCGTGTAGATTGTATACAATGGTTTTTTGTTCACCTTTTTTAGTGCTTCCTTTTAAAGTAATACGCATTACGGTGATTTCTTCTTCGGTTTCTCCTAATTTCCATTCATTAAATAAAATTTTTGAAGTGAATTCTAACGGCGAAATTGCTTCTCCATTAAAATCAAATTTTTCTTCATTAAAAAAACCACTTTCTTTTAACACTTTTACATATTCTACATGACCTGGATATCG
>DGOU01000178.1:416-4770 GCA_002390165.1 Lutibacter sp. UBA4458 | reverse complement strand
AGGCGAAAAAGGAGCTTTATAATTAAAAGGCCATTTTTTAACTTTTGGTAGTCCGCCAACTAAACACTCAAAATCTGTTAGTTTTAATTTTTCATTGTAATAACCTAAAATAATATTATCCATTCCAGGTGCAACCCCGCAATCTACAATTGCAGTAACATTATTTTCTTTTGCTAATTCATTTAATTCTAAAGAATTTTCAGGGAAGAAAGAAATATCCACTACATTTTTTTTAGCTTCAATAATGGTTTTTAATGTTTCAAATCCCAGAAATCCAGGAACCGCACAAACCACTAAATCATAAGGTTTAAGTGTTTTTTTAAGTTGTTCTTTTTTGGTAACATCTAATTGTAAAGTTGAAAGCAGATTACATTTCTTTTTTGAAGATTGAAGTGCTTCTTGACTAAAATCTGCCAAAGTTACTTTGTGTTGTTTTGTTAAGTCTATAGCAATGGTTCTTCCAACCATGCCAGCGCCAAGTACAATAATAGTATGCATTTTAATATTATTTTTTAAAGTGAAAAGTTTTATTAAAAAAAGGAATGTTGAAATTCTTAAAGGAAATTAAGAGAAAACTACAACCCTGGAATAAAAATCCATGGCATTTCTGAAAGGTGTTTTATGCTTAAAAAAATCATAGGTTAAACTTACAATTTATTTTTTATAAAACAATTTGCCTGTAATAATAAAGGCAATAAACACAAATAAACCAAACACTAAACTACTTACAGCTAATTGCATACCACCAGAAATAATATGACCACTAGTACAGCCTCCTGCCATTCTCGCGCCAAATAGTAATAAAAAACCAGCTAAAAAAGCCCAAATAAGTCGCTTTGAAACAGAAGGCCCTTTTGCTTTTTCCCAATGTGAATAAACAGCTTTTAATTTAAATTCTCTTTTAATAAGAGCTAAAATAAAGGATGCTAAAAAAGCACCAGTTAAAAATATTAGTTCCCAATGCCCTGGAACTTTAATCTTTTCAAAATAGGAATTTTTAGTAAAATTAGTAAGGAAATCTGCAAAATATGGGTAAGATGTAGAAGCACCAATTGGCCTATTTGAAACAGCTTTTAAAAAAACAATTCCGTTTAGTATTGCAATTCCAACACCTGTAATAACCCATCGATAATTAAGAATTCTATTTTTAATTGTCTTTTTTTCTATTCGATGTAAAAAGAATGCTAAAGCAATAAATACTACTGATATAAAGATTACTAGAATAAAGAAAAGAATTGGTTTTGATTTAGTTAAACTATTTAGCGAAATAGCACCAAAGTTAGGTCCCAAAATGGGTTTAATTACAGGAAATAACCAAGTAAAAACGAATCCACCTACTAAACCGCCCAAAAGACCAATAAAAGCATCTATGGAGCCTTCACCCATAGAAATTGGTAATGTTCCAGGACAATAACCTAAAATGGCCATACCTATTCCAAAAATTATACCTCCAAAGATAATTCCTCCAAGAATAAATGGTTTTACATGATACGATGCTAAACCAAGTGCAATTTCAATACTTACTAAGATAGCCCCTATACCAATTACTAAAAGAATTGTTTTAGCTACAGTAAAATCTTCTAATGTTGCGTCTCCACTAATTACGTTAAACCTATTTAAATTGGTATAACGAATTAAAAGACCAAATATGATTCCTAAAATTAAAATTTCCATAATTATTATTTAAATGTTTATATATTCTATTACTTACTTTAATCCTTATTTTTAATAAAAGTTTTTTTTAAGGATTCTATATTTTCATAAATGGTTATTATAATTGATAAATAAATTTTGTAACAAAATATCCGCCAAAAATTAACCAGAGATACAATATTGAAGCAATATAAATTGGCTTTAATCCCACACCTGCAAATTTCTTTACATTGGTCTCCATCCCCAGAGCGGTCATTGCCATTGTTAATAAGAAAGTATCTGCCGAATTAATATCTGAAATAATATTTTGCGGAATAATATTTAGTGAATTAAACCCTGCAACGCCAATAAATATAACTGCAAACCAAGGAATTGTAATTTTGGTTTTTGCCTTGCTACTAATTTTCTTACCTGTTTTAACTAACCAAATACTTAAAATAATTAAAAATGGTGCTATCATCATTACTCTAATCATTTTAACTACAACAGCAGTTGTAGCAACTGAATTATTTATTGCATTTCCAGCACCAACTACATGAGCCACTTCGTGAATTGTACCACCAATAAATAAACCCATTTCAGTATCTCCAAAAGAAATATAACCTGCTTTATACAAAATAGGATATAAAAACATTGATAATGTTCCAAAAATTACAACTGTTGATACAGCAATTACACTTTTATAAGGCTTTGATTTTAAAACGGGTTCAGTTGCTAATATTGCTGCAGCACCACAAATTGAACTTCCGGCACTTATTAAAATAGTTGTTTCCTTATCAAACTTAAAAATCTTTGTGCCAACTAAATAACCTATTATAAAAGTTGTAGTAACCATTATTGCGCTAATTAGTATGCCGTGTAAACCTACTTCTGCAATATTTTGAAATGTAAGCCGAAAACCATAAAATATAATTGCTACCCTAAGCAATGTTTTGGTTGAGAACAATATACCTGGAACCCATTCTAACGGTAACTTACTTCTTAAAGTATTAGCATAAAATACACCAATAACAATTCCAATTATGAGTGGTGATATTGCTAGGTTTTTAAAGAATGGATAATCAGCAATAAACATTGCGGCCATTGAGAATAATGCGACAAATAAAATTCCACTTAAAGTATTCCCTCTATTTTCTTTAGTAAATGCCATAATTTTATCTTAATAAATATTAGGCAAAAGTAGAATCAAGTTATAATTTAAGCAAATGATATATTCTTATTATCCATAACTAAAAGTTATAACTAATAAGGAATTTTTGGAATAATTCAGCAGTTGAAGAAATTGGGCCATAATGTAAAGCTATCCTGTATTTTCGAATAATTGATAGGTTTTTTATCTGAATTTTATTGATTGTTTTTATTTGTAACTCTTTTTCAATTGATTTTTCTGAAATTAAAGCAATTCCGTCAAATTCCTGTAAAGAATTTTTAATAGATTCGGTACTTCCTAGATGTATTAAAATATTTAATTTATCAATATTAAGGTTATGTTTATTAAGACTTTTTTGAATAACTTCTAAGGTCCCTGAACCTTTTTCTCTAAGTATTATTGGAATCTCTTGTAAATCTGCAATGGTTAACATTTTTTTCTTAGCATAAACACTATGAATACCAGAAACTGCAACTATTTCATCTTCAAGAAAATTAATATATTTTATATTAGTTTGTGAAGATTCATTTTCTACTAAAGCAAAATCAATTTCATCTTCTAATAATTTTTGTTCTATTTCTAACGAGTTCCCATTAATCAAATAGAGTTCTATTTTAGGGTAATGTTTATGAAATGCTACAATTACTTTTGGTATTATATATTGTGATATTGTTGAACTAGCTCCTATTTTTAATACACCATTATAAGTATCGTTTATTCTTGCTAATTTAAAATTAAGTTCGTTGTATTCTTGCTTAATTCCTTTAAAATAATGGTAGGTGAGTTTTCCTGCTTTTGTTAAATATATTTTATTTCCTTTACGTATAAAAAGAGGTATTTTTAATTTATTTTCTAACTCTTTAATGTGTTTTGTTACAGCTGGCTGGCTAATGAACAACTCTTCTGCAGCTTTAGTAAAACTCAAGTTTTCTGCAACAGTCAAAAAAACATTATCTCTATAATCCATGTTTTTAATAAATATATTTAGTATTGAAAAATACTTAATTTAGAATAATTTAACAAGCTATTTTAAAAGTTAAATTTAATAACTAATAATAGCTATCAATTATAAAATTTTCCTTGCCAAGTATTTTTTTCGATAAGTTTTTTATCAATTTTAGCAACTATTTCAAAGTTTTTAAGATTTCCCCATTTCGGGGCAATCAATAAATTTTTTGGAGCTTCACTAATAAAACGTTCTATAATTATATTTGGTCTTAAATTTCCAATAAAATCGGTTATAAAATCGATATAACTTTCAGAAGAAAATAAATTAAACTTTTCAGGATTTCGTTTGTATTGAACTCCCATTATAGAATTTTTTACAATTTGTAAATGATGTATTTTTAACGTGTTAATTGGTAATTTAGATATTTCAGAAGCATGATGCATTAAATCTTTTTTATTTTCACCAGGTAAACCAATAATTAAATGCGCGCCTAAATGAAACCCTTTATTTTTACACAATTCAAAAGTAGTTTTAGCTTCTTCAAAAGTGTGACATCTATTAACTGCTAATAAAGTTTTTTCATTGGTACTTTCAACACCTAA
>DGOU01000178.1:0-373 GCA_002390165.1 Lutibacter sp. UBA4458 | reverse complement strand
CGAAATACAATCTGGTCGAGTTCCAATAACCAAACCAATTACTTTGGGAACGCTCAATGCTTCTTCATACATTTTTTTAAGCGATTCAAAATCTGCATAGGTATTTGTATATGCCTGAAAATAAGCTAAATACTTTTGCGACTTATATTTTTTATCAAAAAAAGAAATGCCTTCTTTTAATTGCTGACTTATAGATTTAGTTGGCTCACAATAATCTGGATTAAAAGTTTCATTATTACAATACGTACAACCACCAAAACTTTTTGAACCATCTCTATTTGGACAAGAAAATCCGATATCTAAAGCTATTTTTTGTACACGTTCACCAAAAGTTAATTTGATAAATGAAGCATAATCTAAATAACGTTTTCCT
>DGOU01000241.1:23234-30587 GCA_002390165.1 Lutibacter sp. UBA4458 | reverse complement strand
GCTGACCCACAATGGGAAATTAGCTTTTTGGCATTAATATCACCAATACCTTTTACGTGTTGTAGCGCCAACACATATAATAAATCTTCTTCTTGCATTTTTACAATAAATTGATTGTCAATATATAAAATTATTGTTAATAAAAATTGCAGTTATTCTTATAATTAGTATCAATTTTTTTTATATTTGTTTTGATGACTTTAGCAAAATACATAAGCGATTTATTATACCGATATGATTGTGTAATTATACCTGATTTTGGAGGTTTTGTTGCAAACAAAATTTCAGCCAAAGTTAACCGTTTTACGCATACTTTTTATGCGCCAAGCAAGCAACTGACTTTTAATACTCATTTAAAAAATAATGATGGGTTATTGGTAAATTATATAGCAAGTGCAAAAAACATATCTTACCAAAAAGCAGTAAATTATGTAGAAACTGAAGTTTTGGCTTGGAAAAACACACTTAGTCAAGAAGAATTGGATATTGAAAATATTGGAACCTTACATAAAAATGAAAATGGTGCTGTTATTTTTGAACCTGTTTATACTGTAAATTATTTAACTTCTTCTTTTGGTTTAGAAACGTATGTTTCTCCTGCTATTAAACGATTTGTTGAAAATAAAAAAGTAGCTATTACTCCTGTTATTCCAATTCACAGAGGAGAAAAAACTAAAGAAAAAACACCTGCTTTTATAAAATATGCTGCCGCCGCTGTATTAATTTTTGCATTAGGAACTGTTGGCTGGAAACAATATCAAAATTTTACTTACAACAACTTAGTAGCGCAATCTGAACTTCAACAACAAAAAGTGGATAAAACCATACAAGAAGCTACTTTTGTAATTAACAATCCTTTACCTGCAATTACTTTAAATGTTGCCAAAAAAACGCATAATTATCATATTATTGCTGGAGCATTTAGAGAGCCGGCTAATGCTAATAAAAAACTACAACAACTACTTAAAAAAGGCTATAACGCAAAAATATTAGGAGTTAATAAATGGAATTTAACGCAAGTATCCTATGCTAGTTTTGATAGCAGAAGAAACGCAATTAATCGGTTAAACGCTATTAAAAGAACGGAAAGTAATGATGCTTGGTTATTAGTTAAAGAATATTAAAATTCTAGTACCTCGTTTATATACCTCTACAAAAAACATTTCATGGTAAAAACACCAAAAGAATCACTTACAACAATAACTGATATTGTTTTACCCGGCGAATCTAATCCGTTAAATAACCTATTTGGTGGCGAATTATTAGCCAGAATGGATAGAGCTTGTAGCATTGCAGCACAACGACATTCAAGAAGAATTGTAGTTACAGCTTCTGTAAATCATGTAGCTTTTAATAAAGCCGTACCAGTTGGAAGTGTAATTACTATTGAGGCAAAAGTTTCCAGAGCTTTTAAATCGTCTATGGAAATTTATGTAGATGTTTGGATTGAAGATATAGAATCTCAAGAACGAACAAAAGCTAATGAAGGCATTTACACTTTTGTAGCTGTAGATACCACTGGAATGCCAGTTCAAGTACCAAAAGTACTTCCGGAAACAGATCTAGAAAAAGAACGTTTTGAAGGTGCTTTACGAAGAAAACAATTAAGTTTAATTCTTTCTGGAAAAATGGACCCAAAAGATGCTACGGAATTAAAAGCTTTGTTTGGAAATTAATGTTACATCCTATAAATCCAGGTAGATGGATTTTGTGTTTTTGTGTTTTTAGAAAGTAAAAATCCTAATATAGTTTTTCCTGTAATTTTATCTGTAAAAATAGTTCCTAATTTCTGCTTCGTTTTTACTTCATCTCCTGGATTAACCAATACATTTTCTAAATTTTTATAAACTGTTATGTAATTTCCGTGTTGTAATAAAACTGCCTTTTTATTACCAGACATTACCTGAACGGCTAATACTTTACCTTCAAAAACGGCTCGCGCAACACTACCTTTTGCAGTGGTAATTCTAACGCCATTACTTTGAATGGTTGCTGTTTTTACAATTGGATGAGGTTGCCTACCATAATAGGTAGATACATAACCTTTTTCAACAGGCCAAGGTAATTTGCCTTTGTTTAATACAAATTTAGATGCTAATGCTTTAGCTTCTGCAGTTAAAGTAAATTCGGTTGAAGATTTTCCTTTTCTTCCTGCTTTTTTATTGGATGCAACAATAGCATCGCGAATAATTTTATTAATTTGTTTATCTATTCTACGCTCTTCTTTTTGAAATTGTTGAATTTGTCGCTTGTACTTACTTTCTTTCTTTTTAACCTGAGCTAATAAACCTACATGTTCTTTTTTCTCTTTTTCTATAACAATTTGTTCTTCTTTTTTACTATTTAATAAGGTAATTTTTTGCTCTTTTGTAAGTTTTAAAGTATCATTTAATTTTTGAATTTCTTCTGATTTTTTCTGAATATTTTCTCCTTGCTGCTTTCTGTATGCGGCATATTGCTTCATATATTCAAATCGTTTATACGCTTGAAAAAAATTATCGGAAGATAATAAAAACATCAATCTACTATTTTGTGATTTACTTTTATACGATTTATAAATCATAGTTGCATAATCCTTTTTAAGCGCTTCTAACTCTCTTTTGTTTTTATTAATTTTAAGCTGATTTAAGTAAATTTCATTCCCTAATTCGCTGGCTTCATTTGTAATAGCTGTTATTAAATTTTTTCTTGTTTTTATTTTATCATTTAAATCTTTTACATCATTTAACAAGTTTTTTTTCTTTCTTTTATTATTAGAAAGCAATGCGTTTATATAAACTTTATCCTTTTGTAATTGCACTCGTCGAGCTTCTAACTTTTTCCGTTTAGATCTTTGAGCAAAACTAAACGTGCTAAAAAGTAGTATAATAAAAAGTAATATATATTTTAAATGTAACCGCATTATGGCAAAATTATTTTTTTATATCCTTTAGGAATTTTAAATGGAAAATTTAATTTTCTGTTGAATTCTACTTGATTATAATTCATAAAAATAGAAAGATTTTTATTAGTATCCTTAGCTAAAATGTTAATTGCAGCAGGAAACTGTTCTCCTTCAATATTGGTATAACTTGGGTACATAACAGATACCTTTTGATCTTTGCCTAAATTACGAATTTCTTGTTTGTTTAGCTTAAAATTATCTGGATTTAATAAAAACAAAATGGCATAAAAATCTTTATTCTTTTTTGGAGAAAGTTGGTATTTATTTTGTGCTATTTTTGAAATGTATTTTCCTCTTTTTAAATTTAATACAGACNNCTGACCAAGTAAAACATTTTGAAATTCTTTAAAATCTAATTTTTTACCAATATATTTTGTTAACGAAGCTAAGCTACCTTCAAAATAAGTTTTTCTGATTTTTTCATAAAATCTAACTTTATAAGGAGTTATAACTATTTTAGCTATTGGAATTCCAAGTTTTGTAGCACTCATCCAAATAGTTTTATCTTTTTCTAATCGTAATTTTATAGTTACGGTAGCTGAAACTTTATTGTTTTTATATTTGGTTCTTAATTTTGCCGATACTGTTTTTTGATTAAATTTATTTACTTCATAATTATGAATAATCTTTTTTGCAGAAAGCATTGCAACATTTTCTGAGGAAGTACTTATAATTTGCTTTGTTTTACAAGACGATAAAACTATTAAAAGTAAGGTTGCTATTAAATAGGTTTTCTTCATTTATTCTTTTCTTAAAAGCGCTGCTTTTTGTTTGTATTTTAAAGCTTCTTTAGGTTGGTTTTTAGCGGAATAACAAGTTATCAACGCATTATAAAACTTATTTTTTAAGGTTGCATTATCTATAACAAAATCAATGCCAATTATTAATACTGCCACTGCCTCGTTATATTTTTTTAAATGGATTAATGCTAAACCATTTACATAGTATAAATACGGCTGTGTAGGAAACAAATCTAACTCACTTTTGGTTAAAGAATATAAAGCTTCGTTTTGATTATTTTTAATATAATGGTTTATAATTTTAATTAAAACTGAATAATTTTTAGTTTTATTATAATTTTTCAGTAAACTACCTAAATCAGAGTTTTCCTCCTTATTATCTATATTATTTTTAGAAATTATAGAGCTCCTTTTACTTTTTAAATAGTTCTCTAAACCTTTGGTTTTTGAATTAGCTAAAGCTTTATCTTCAATTTCAACTATCAGTTTTTTAGCATTATCAAAATCTTTATTTAATATATACAGTAAAACCAAATCGTTACTTAAATTTGGTTGCATTTTAATAATTTTCTTTTGAATTTTAATGGCTTTATCAAAATTTTGAGTAGCTCTAAATATTGCCACTTTTTGTTTTAGTAGATAAATGTTTTCTGGTTTTTTATAAAGCGCTTTATTTATAAATATTTCAGATTCAAAATACTTTTTTAAAAGGAAGTAATTTTTAGATAATTCAAATTTAACCGCAGTATTACTAGAATCTATTTGATAACATTTTTCTAAATTTTCAATTGCTTTAGGATAATTTTTTATTGCTTTTTGCTTTAAAGCCTCAAAAAAACTAGTTTGAAATGTTACATTATTTTTTTCATTCAAAATAGTGTTTTGAGCAAACAGGCTTCCAATATTTAGCACTAAAAAAACAAGAATAATAGTATGTAAATAATTGCTTTTCATATAAGTTGGCAATATACAATTAATGCATTTAAATTCCTTTGGGGATTGCATCAATTAATTTTTTGGTATAACTAGATTGTGGGTTTTTGTAAACTGTATCTGCATCTCCAATTTCTTCAATTTTACCTTGTTTCATAACTACTAATTGATCGGACATATATTTAACCACTGCTAAATCATGAGATATAAAAATATAGGTGAATCCAAATGCTTCTTTTAAAGAATTTAATAAATTTAATACTTGCGCTTGAACAGAGACATCTAATGCAGAAACCGATTCGTCACAAATAATTAATTTAGGACGTAAGGCAATAGTTCTTGCTATTCCAATTCGCTGACGCTGGCCTCCAGAAAATTCATGCGGATACTTATAAAAATGGGCTTCGTTTAAACCAACTTTTTGTAAAATTTGCAAAGCTTCTTTTTTACATTCTTTGTCATTTTTAAAAATGCCATGTACTTTCATTGGTTCCATTATTGCTTTTCCAACAGGAATTCTCGGGTTTAAACTTGAAAACGGATCTTGAAAAATTATCTGAACTTCTTTTCTAAATGTTTTTAATTTATTTTTAGATAATGTTGTAATATCGTTTTGTTTGTAAAAAATAGATCCTTTTGTTGCTTTTTCTAAATGTAAAATAGTTCTTCCTAAAGTAGTTTTACCACAACCAGATTCACCAACCAATCCTAAAGTTTCTCCTTCATAAACGTTAAAAGTTACTTCATCAACTGCCTTTACTACATTTTCATTTTTAAAGAAAAACTGTTTTTCTGTATTAAAATAAGTAGCAATATTTTTAATTTCTAACAAAGGTTTACTACTGTAAATCTTTTGATGAAATGCTTCTCTTTCAACAGATGAATATTCTTTAAGCTCTATATTTTCATTTATAAAATCTTTAACGGTTGGTAATTTTTTAAACCTTTTTGTTAAACTTGGTTTTGAATTTATAAGTGCTTTGGTATAATTATGCGTTGGGTTTTTAAAAATTTCTTTAGCGTTTCCTTGTTCTACAATTTCACCTTTATACATTACTAAAACATCCTCTGAAATTTCAGAAACCAAACTTAAATCGTGGCTAATAAAAACGATGCTCATTTTTGTTTCTTTTTGTAACTCTTTTAGCAATTCTATTATTTCTTTTTGAACTGTTACATCTAAAGCTGTAGTTGGTTCATCTGCAATTAAAATAGTTGGTTTACAAGCAATAGCCATCGCTATCATTACGCGTTGTTGTTGTCCTCCAGAAATTTGATGTGGATATTGATTAAATATTTCGTTAGCTCGTGGTAATTTTACTTTATTAAAAAGTTCAATTACTTCTTTTTTGGCATCTTTATTAGATAAATTTTGATGATTTTTTAAAATTTCAAGAACTTGAAAACCACAAGTTAAACTAGGATTTAAAGAACTCATAGGTTCCTGAAAAATCATAGATATTTGATTTCCACGTATTTTTTGAAAATCTTTTTCTCCTAATTTTGATAAATTTTGATTTTCAAAAATTACATTTCCCTCAAAAATTGCTTTATTACTAAGTAATTTTAAAACTGCTAAAAATGTAACCGATTTTCCACTTCCTGATTCTCCTACAACGCCTAATATTTGTTGTTTTTTTAATTGAAAAGCAATGTTTTTTACCACTTGTTTCTCTCCAAAATAAACAGATAAGTTTTCAACAAACAACAAGTTTTCCATTCCTTTATATTTTAAATCGTAAAAATTAAATTTATAATTATAGATTCTTCTATCACAAAAATCATTAACATTTACCTAAATTCCTAATCCGTTTAAAAAATTAATAACATTTAACTTCAGCAAAGCACTTAACTAAACTTATTTCTCAAGTTTTTTTATGTAGTTTTGTGAAAAATTTTATTCCTTTTTATGAATCTTATTTCAGTAGAAAATATATCTAAATCTTTCGGAGAATTAACGCTTTTTAGCAATATATCCTTCGGTATAAATAAATTTCAAAAAATTGGTTTTATAGCCAAAAATGGCACTGGAAAAACTTCTATGTTAAATATTATTTCAGGTAATGATATGCCAGATGAAGGACAAGTTATTACCAGAAAGGATTTAAAAATTGCTTATTTAGCTCAAGTAGATAATTTAGATGAAAATTTAACTATTGAGCAAAGTATTTTTGATTCGGATAACCCAACTTTAAAAATAATTGAAGCGTATGAAACGGCGCTAAAAAACCCAGAAAACGAAAAAGCTTATCAAGTTGCATTTGAACAAATGGAACGTTCTAATGCTTGGGATTTTGAAACGCAATACAAACAAATATTATTCAAATTAAAATTAGACAACCTTTCACAAACTATAAAATCGCTTTCGGGCGGACAACGTAAACGATTATCGCTTGCTATTTTACTTATTCATAAACCCGATTTACTCATTTTAGACGAACCTACCAATCATTTAGATTTAGATATGATTGAGTGGTTGGAAAGTTATTTTAAAAAGGAAAAAATTACCTTATTTATGGTAACTCATGATCGCTATTTTTTAGAGCGTGTTTGTAATGAAATTGTTGAATTAGATGAAGGGAATTTTTATTCGTATAAGGGTAATTATTCCAATTTTTTACAAAAAAAAGAAGAACGAATAGCACAAGAACAAGCAAGTGTTGATAAAGCTAAAAATTTATTTACCAAAGAATTAGACTGGATGCGAAGGCAGCCAAAAGCCAGAACCACCAAATC
>DGOU01000241.1:21770-23092 GCA_002390165.1 Lutibacter sp. UBA4458 | reverse complement strand
AATTTTAAACAAATTTGAATATGTTTTTAAACGTGGCGAACGGATAGGAATTATAGGTAAAAATGGTACAGGGAAATCCACTTTTTTAAATATTATTACTCAAAAACTACCTGTAGATTCAGGAAAGGTTGTGGTTGGTGAAACTATAAAATTTGGATATTATACTCAAAATGGTTTAAATCCAAAGCCAAATCAAAAAGTTATAGAAGTTATTAAAGAATTTGGAGAATACATTCCGTTAACAAAAGGAAGAAAAATTTCTGCAGGACAACTTTTAGAACGCTTTTTATTTAGTAGAAAAAGACAATATGATTTTGTTGAAAAACTAAGTGGTGGAGAAAAAAAACGCTTGTATTTATGCACTGTTTTAATCCAAAATCCAAATTTTTTAATATTAGATGAACCTACTAACGATTTAGATATTATCACTCTAAATGTTTTAGAAAATTTCTTGTTAGATTTTCCAGGATGTTTAATGGTAGTTTCGCACGATAGATATTTTATGGATAAAATTGTGGATCATTTATTCGTTTTTGAAGGAGACGGAAAAGTAGAAGATTTCCCAGGGAATTACTCCGATTATAGAGTTTATGAAGATTCAAAACCAAAGGAAGAAACCCTTATTAAAACTAAAGTAGATTCTCGAAAAAAAACAACCACTAAAGCTAAATTAACCTTTAAAGAAAAAAAGGAGTTTGATACTATTGAAAGTGATATTGAACTTTTAAATATTCAAAAAAAGGAAATAGAAGCTATATTTTTAGATGGAACTGCTAACGGAGAAGAAATTAATAGTTTATCCATTAAACTACAAGAAATTATTACTACTATTGCAACTAAAGAAGACCGTTGGTTTGAACTTTCCTCGAAATTAGAAGATTAAACATTTATTGAGTCAGATAGATTAGCTTATAGAAAATTAAAATTTAAATAAATTTTAGTCCCTTTGTTAGTTCGAACACAGTATAGAACTACTTTTAAAACTATGCTGTTCTCGACTGCGCTCGAACTGATACAAAATTAATCCTGAAAACAAGAAGTGAAATAGGAAGTTGTACTGACCTCTACACCTTTATAATATTTGTAGGCTCCAATATAGGTTCATTATTAAAACGCAACAATACCTGAGCAACTGCAATGGTATCTTTTTCACAATAAGTAGCAATCCGCTTTATGTTTTTTTCTTTATAATAAACTTCCGCTACTTCGCTGCCATCAATATCATCTTTTGGCGTTGGAATTCCCAAAATTGAGGTTAGTAATTTTAAAGAAGTAAAATGCTTGTAATCTCCAAATTTCCATAACTCCATGGTGTCTAAATG
>DGOU01000241.1:20742-21742 GCA_002390165.1 Lutibacter sp. UBA4458 | reverse complement strand
ATAATCATTCTACGAGCAATAAAAGGAAAATCAAATTCCTTACCATTATGACCGCATAATAAATGTTGTGATTTATTAAAATGACTCTCTAATAAATTTTTGAATTTTGTTAAAACAACTACCTCATCGTCTCCAAAAAAAGAAGTTACTCTAAAAATTCTTTTTGCCGAATTAAAATTAGTAAAATACCCAACTGAAATACATACTATTTTACCAAATTCAGCCCAAATTCCTGCTCTATCGTAAAATTCTTCAGGTGTTATTTCTTCTTTTCGTTGGTATTGGGTTTTTAAGGAAAATAGTTCTTGTTTATCCTTAGGTAAATCTTCAAAATTTTCGACTTCAGGAACCGTTTCAATATCTAAAAACAAAATGTTTTCAAAGTTAATTTTGGCATTCATAGTTTTTTTTAGATAAATATAACAAAAAAAAAGCATCTTCAAATGAAGATGCTTTTTAAAAAATATAAAATTTTAAATTAGTTTACTATTAATTTTCTAGTTGCTACTTTATTGTCTTCTTTAACACGCAATAAATAAATTCCTCGGTTTAAATTAGCAATATCAATTGTTTCATTGGCTTTTATGGTATTACTATATACTTGTTTGCCAATCATAGAGTAAATTTCTACTTGTTTATTAGCTCCGTTATTTGAGGTAATAACAAATTTGCCATTGTTTACTGGGTTTGGATACAAAGCAAAACCTGCTATTTGGTTTTTAGTTACAGCTAATGCAAAATCATTTACTGCTCCTGGAGTTCCTAAATCTCCTGATCCAAAAGCTGAAACAGCTTCTGCCCAATTTAAACCAGTATTATTATCTGTAGCATTATATTTGTTTATTGACAATTCCATACTTGCTCCTGTAGGATCCGGAAAATTTGGACCTCCGTCCCAATCAACCTCATCAATAGTTGTGCCGATTGTATCCACCAATAATAGCTCGTCTGCACTGTTAGCTAATGCAATACCTGAATAAACATAATTTAAAGTAACGCC
>DGOU01000241.1:0-20716 GCA_002390165.1 Lutibacter sp. UBA4458 | reverse complement strand
TCAGCGAAAGCGAAATTGTATGACTATCAGAACCTAAATCTTTAATAGTCCAGCCATTCATATTAATATCAGTACCTGTTGTGTTATAAACTTCAAAATATTCTCCATTTGCATCAGTAACTACAGAGGGATTTTGCATAATTTCCGTAATAATTATATCCCCAACATTAACTTGCCCAAAGCTTAAAGAGGTTATAAAAAAAGTAATAAATAAAAAGTAAAGTTGTTTCATAGGTTTTGTTTTTTTTAAGTTTATAATATTTAAATCAAATTTATCAAATAAAATTTATAAAAACGAAATGAAACGTTACTATTTTTAAAATATTGTATTAAATTAACAAATAACTTAAAATCGTTAACAAATTGTATTATTAATGTTATAAAATTGTTATTAGCATCTCTAAAAGGATGTTATAACAAAGTTTTAGCAATTATTGACTACTTTTGAATTTATAAATTTTTATATGAAAAATTCTGAAGTTAAAATACTTTTAGTAGATGATGAACCTGATATTTTAGAAATTGTTGGTTATAATTTAAAAAATGAAGGATATCAAATATTTAAAGCTAAAAATGGTATGGAAGCAGTTAAATTTGCAAAAAAAATATCGCCACATTTAATTATTTTAGATATTATGATGCCAGAAATGGATGGTATTGAAGCTTGTGAAAAAATTAGACACACTAAAGGATTAGAAAATGTGTTAATTACTTTTTTTACAGCGCGTGGAGAAGATTATTCGCAAGTTGCTGGCTATAATGTTGGCGCAGATGATTACATTACCAAACCAATTAAACCAAAGTTATTAGTAAGTAAAATTAAAGCTTTGCTAAGGCGAATTAAAATAGCAAAAACCACAGAGCAAAACGCAAAAGTAAAAATAGGAAATATTATTATTGATAGAGAAGAATATGTAGTAATAAAAAATGGGAAAAAACTTACCTTACCCAGAAAAGAATTTGAACTTTTTTCACTTTTAGCTTCCAAACCTGGAAAAGTATTTAAACGCGATGATATTTTAGATAACGTTTGGGGAAGCGAAGTAGTTGTTGGCGGAAGAACTATTGATGTGCATATTAGAAAACTTAGAGAAAAAATTGGCGATAATAATTTTAAAACCGTTAAAGGTGTTGGTTATAAATTTATAATTAATGAAAATTAAAAAAACATACGCATTTGCTTTTTGGATCTCTTTATACTTGAGTATATTTTCCATAATTTTATATTACTTTATTGATTATGTTTTATTAAAATTACCGATAAGTATAAAATTTTTAGCAATCTTTATTATTATATTTTTCATTACTACCTTTATTGTTGTTCAATATAATTTAGAAAAATTTATTTTTCAACGTATAAAAAAAATATATGAAGATGTTTCAATTTTAGATGCTTCAGATTTAAATAAAACTCCTATATCTTCCGATATAAATTCGCTTTCTAGAGATGTAGAAAAATTTGCAGAAAACAAACAAGAACAAATTAAACAATTAAACCTAAGAGAAAATTATAGAAAAGAATTTTTAGGAAATGTTTCTCATGAGCTTAAAACGCCTTTATTTACCGTTCAGGGCTATTTATTAACGCTTAGTGATGGTGCAGTAAACGATAAATTAATTAGAGAAAAATATTTACAAAGAGCCAATAAAGGAGTAGAACGACTAATTGCAATAGTTAAAGATTTAGATTTAATTTCAAAAATTGAATCTTCCGATTTAACCTTGAATAAACAACCTTTTAATATTGTTAGTTTATTACAAGAAGTATTTGAGTTGCTTGAAATGAAAGCTAAAAAACGAAATGTTACTCTAATTTTTGATAAAAAATACGATTATCCAGTTATGGTTATTGGAGATGTAGAGAGGATTGAACAAGTTTTAACTAATTTATTGGTAAATTCTATTAAATATGGAAAACTAGATGGAACAACTGTTGTTACCATAGAGCTACATAAACAGAATGAAGTGTTAATTAAAATAGCAGATAATGGAGAAGGAATTAAAAAACAACATCAAGCCAGATTATTTGAGCGATTTTATAGAGTAGATAAAAGTCGCTCAAGAGAGCAAGGTGGTTCTGGCTTAGGATTGGCTATTGTAAAACACATTATTGAAGCTCATAATGAGTCTATTTTTGTAAAAAGTGAATATAAAAAAGGTTCTGAATTTTCATTTACCTTGGAAAAGGTTGAAAAGATTTAAAGGTAAAGTGGTTTTAAAACTCTTAAACTTTCCTTTTTTATTAAAATTATTAATAGATTCTAATTTAAAATCCTTTTGATTTAAAAATGGTATTTTATATTTCTTATTAAGATGTTCTGCCAAATATTCTTGTTCATATTGTTTTGGCGTTGGTACAAACAAAACATTAACATTTAAAACAGCCAAATCCATAATGGTAGAATAACCAGAACGCGCAATAACTAAATTGCTTTGTTGTATTGCTTTTTCAAGCTCCGTTACTAATAAATAATTAATCACCGTAAAATTAGAAGGTACTTTTATTTCGGTTTTATTTAAAACTCCTCTAACCAATAAAACATTTCCTTTAAAATTAGAAAACTCCTTTACTAACATATTTTCAAACAAGGTTCTTTGAGGTTCAACTCCGGATAACAAAAGTAAAACATCCTGTTTTTTTTGAATTTCCTTAGAATTGAATCTACTTAAAACACCTATCCTTTTTATATGAATTCTTTTTGATTGTATATTAGATAATTCTCCTGATAAACTATATTTTGAAATTACATCAGGAACCCAGATTTCATTGAATTTTTTTAAAATTTTTTGATGAATTTTTGAAGTTAGCCAAGTTGAATTTCCAGATAAAACATTTAATTGATGGGTTATATAAACTGATGGAATTTTACTAGAATACACTCCAAACCGATTATCAGAAATAATTCCAGAAATAGATTCTTTTACCACTAAATTAGCTATAAATTTTTTCTCTTTTAAAACTGCGGAAATTATAGTAGGAATTTGTAACAGCAAATGCAATTTAAATAGCCCATTGTTTTTAGAATAATGTATATGATAGCTAGGTAATTTAAAATATGGTAGTGTTGGAAATTCTTTTCTTAAAAACGCTAAAGCATTACCATCACTTGCAATAATTGGCGTAAAATTGGCTTTAATTAAAGCATTTATTATAGGAATACAGCGTGTTGCGTGCCCTAAACCCCAATTTAACGGTGCAACAAGAATTTTTTTTTACAAGTCAAAACCTATATCTTTTCTAAAATTTAATTTATCAAAATGTATTTTTTCTACATTTTGATACGATTGTTTTAAGGCTTCTTTAAAATTTTCTCCATAAGAAGTAACCGCTAAAACTCTCCCACCATTCGTAACAATTTTATCGTTTTTTATAGTTGTTCCAGCTTGAAAAATAATAGAATTTTTTACCGCTGATATACCTTTTATTTCTTTTCCTTTTTCATATGCTTCTGGATAACCTCCTGAAACCAACATTACAGTTGCGGCGCTTTCTTTAATAAATTCTATATTTTTAGCATTCAATTTATTTTGTCCTGTTGCAATAAACAATTCTAACAAATCACTTTTTATTCTTGGAATAACAACTTCAGTTTCCGGATCGCCCATTCGGCAATTATATTCAATAACTTTAGGGTTATTATTTACCATAATTAAACCAAAAAATATAAATCCTTTATACGGAATTTTATCTTTTTTTAATCCTTCAATTGTTGGAATAATTACTTGATTTTCAACCTTATCTAAAAATTCCTTCGAAGCAAATGGCACAGGTGAAATTGCTCCCATTCCACCAGTATTTAAACCGGTATCTCCTTCTCCAATTCGTTTATAATCTTTTGCATGAGGTAATTTTACATAGCTGGTTCCATCCGTTAATACAAAACAACTAAGTTCTATTCCGTCTAAAAATTCTTCAATAACTACTTTAGAACTAGCTTTTCCAAATTTTTGATTGGCTAACATTTCGCTTAATTCGTCTTTGGCTTTTTGCAAATCATTTAAAATAACTACTCCTTTTCCGGCTGCCAACCCATCAGCTTTTAAAACATAAGGTGCATTTAAAGATTCTAAAAATGTATAACCCTCTTCTAAACTTTCTTCCGTAAAACTTTTATATTTTGCGGTTGGAATATGATGTTTAACCATGAATTTTTTAGCAAATTCTTTACTTCCTTCTAGTTGGGCAGCAATTTTTTGAGGACCAATTACCATAACGTCTTTTAACAATTCATCTGCTAAAAAATAATTATGAATACCTTTTACTAATGGATCTTCTGGACCAACAATAACTAAGGATATTTTGTAATCAATTACAGCTTGCTTAACTTTACTAAAATCTGTTGGTTGGATGTTCAAATTGGTTCCAACCTCACCTGTTCCAGCATTTCCTGGAGCTATATATAATTTTTGTAATAATTTACTTTGATTTATTTTCCAAGCTAAAGCATGCTCTCTTCCTCCTGATCCTAAAATTAAAACGTTCATTTTTTTTTGTATAGTTTATTTGCCGTTTCCTTTAAAAACAACTTTTATGGTAGCAAAAATAACTTTTAAATCGGTCCAATAGTTAAAATTATTTAAATAAATTAAATCGTAACGCGCTCTTTTTAATATTTGCGACAAATTATCTGCATATCCATATTTAATTTGTCCTAAAGAAGTAATTCCAGGTTTTAGCTGTTGCATTTTTTTATACTTTGGTATTCTTAAAATTACTTTATTTAAAAATTGTTGTCTTTCGGGTCTTGGGCCTACAATACTCATTTCACCTAAAAGTACATTTACAAATTGTGGAAATTCATCAATTCTATAAGCACGCATAAATTTCCCAAATTTAGTGATTCTGTCTTTTTCTTCTATAGATAAAAGTGGATCATTTGTTGGAGGAATTCCTTTCATACTTTTAAATTTATATATAATAAAAGGTTTCCCAAATTGACCAATTCTTTCTTGAGTGAAAAAAGTTTTTTCACTAGATTCTAGAAAAATAATAATTGCAATTATTGGCGTTAACCAGCTAAGTACAAAAACACAAACTAAAATAGAAATTACTACATCAAAAATACGTTTACCGAGCATGAAAACGTTTATAATTTATTTAAAAAATTTGTTCTAATATTTTTTCTGTAATAACATAAGTTGGTAAAACGCCTGTCGTTCCTAAACCACCTGATGCTAAAGTGCTTCCTGTTTTTAATGGATTATCTGACGCATAATAAGCATACCTAACTTTCACTTTATTAGAGATATTTCCTCTAATTTTTGATGCTGCCTGAATAGCTTTTTGATAATGAACTCCTTCCATTTCTAAACCAATAACTTTCCAAGTAGAATTATGAAAGAAGTTTAAAATATCTTTATTTTGAAGCGATGTTCCTAAAACAGTAATCATAGAACCCGAAAAAACTTTGACTCCACAACCATCAAACATTCTTTTTTTAAGGCGATTTTTAAATGGATAATTATCTGCCGTGCCCTCAAAAATATGAGAAGAAGGAATCATAATATCTCCTTTATCACCATCTAAAATACCTGCTTTTCCCATAATAGAAATTGACTCTACCTGCAAATGATGATTTTTCTTTTTATCACATACATATGGTTTTAAAAGTTCATCCATAGTTTCGTAAGCTTGCTCGCCAAAAGCATAATCCATTACAATTATAACAGGTTTATCTTCATTTTCTAACGAATTTTTAAATTCAAGTTTCGTTTTAGAAATATCTATTTTTTCGGTATCAATTATTTGAACATTAATATTGGTTCCCGAAGTATCTTTTATATAAGTAAGTCCGTTTTTGGAAGCATAATCTTTCACTTTTTTTCTTAAATCTTCATTTTCATCGTGACTTAAGGTTTCAAAAATGGAAATATTATCCTTTTCATCTATTAGATTCGGTAATATTATAGGTGCGTAAATAGTATTCATTACGCTATGCATATTTGCACTAATTATGTGAATTGGTCGTTTTAGTAAATCTTGTTTTTCTAGTTCCTTTTTAATGTTATTAGCCCAAATTTCACCATAAACATGATGTCCAATTCGTTCCCTTAATACTGGGCTAAATGTTATAGATCTTTTTAAATTTTTAGTTTTTTCATTAATTGCTACAAAACCTAACCAATAAATAATTTGAAAAAATCGATCTGGATTATTTTTCTCTTTTAAGCTTGTATGAATTTCTTGCACTTCTCTAAAAGACCGTCCTAAAATGGTAGCTAGATAAGCTAACATAATATCGCGTTCATCATGAGATAATTTTTTATTATTAAGTACAATTTCTTCAAGTTTCAACCATTCTCTAATGGCTTTATCTCCATTATTTATAATTACTTTGTTGGCTATTTTATACGATTCAATAAACAAAAAGGTAAGGTGCGTTAAAATATCATAGATTTCAGATCTTCCTCTGGTAACTTCAATATTCATTTGGTCTTTATCTATTCTGAAACAAATTCTTCTTCTTTTATCTGGAATTATAGGTTTAAAATGGGAATTAGAATAACCTTCATCTGCGGTTAAGTTGATAAATCGGCATTCTTCAATGCCAAAAGGAAGCCTTTCTATTACGTAAAGTAAACCGTTTAATTCTACTTTTTCTTCTGCAATAGAGCCGTATATTTCTGGGCGTAATAATAAAAGAGCTTCTCGTAAAGCTTCGCCTGAAACGCCAACTGGTTTATAAAAACCTCTACTGAATAAATGACGCATGGAAATATATAATCGTTCAATGGCATTTGAAGATTCTTGAGCTCGTGTTCTGCCTTTTATTTTTAGGTTTTGCATATTTTTATTTTAACATTCAAAGATACAATATCTTCGTTTATATTTTATTCTAATATTTTTTGATATTGTTTAGGGTTATTTAAAACAGAAACTGCTTTTGCTATTTGTATATCAAATTTAATTTTATGCTGAAAAACGCCTTCGTTATAATAGTATCGTTGTATAATTTTTTCTTCTAACTTGTTTATTATTTCTCTTTTGTTTTTAGCTAAATTATCCCTTTTTGCACTTTTAATAGTTTCTGAAATTGCTTTAAAATCAACTGATAAATTACTATCGTTTGCTTCCTTTTTAACTTTTACTAATTGTGTTTCTATTTTAGTGCTAAACTCATCATTATGCTTATTTAAATAATTGATTAAGTCGTTAAAATCATTTTCTTTTAATTGAAATTCCGATGGTTTTTTAATAGCTTTATTTTTATAAAAATACTGAGTTACATAATTAAAAAATGCTTCTGAATTAAACAGTGATTCAGTAGTTTTATTTAACTTTTGCGATTTTAAATCTATATCTGGCAATATTCCACCTCCACCATAAACAGTTCTTCCATTTTCCGTTTTAAAGGCATTTCTTCCTTTATCAGAAAATTTAGGAATATTTCCTTTATCATCTCTACTGGTATAATCTAATTCTTGAATACATCGTCCACTAGGAGTGTAATATTTTGAAATGGTTAATTTCATTTGGGTTCCGTAAGGTAATTCTCGGTAGCGTTGTACCAACCCTTTTCCAAAAGATCGATTACCAATAATTACTGCTCTATCATAATCTTGCAAAGATCCTGCAAGTATTTCTGAAGCAGAAGCAGAATGGTTATTTACCAAAATTACTAACGGAATATTAGTGTTAATTGGCTCATTAAAAGTTTTAAAAGTTTCGCTCCATTGTTGTGTTTTTGCTTTTGTAGTTACTACAATTTTATCTTTTGGTATAAAATAATTGGTAATTTTTACTGCTTCATTCAATAATCCTCCAGGATTATTTCTAACATCTAAAATTAACTGTTGCATGCCTTGATCTTTTAAATCCAATATCGCTTTTTTAACTTCAATAGCTGCCTTTTGGTTAAATTTTGTAAAAGAAATATAACCAATAGTTTTAGTTGCCATCGTATAATACGGAATAGGATTTATACTAATTTTTTTACGAGTTAATATAGCGTCAAAAGTTTTATTTTGCCGTTCTATTTGAAGGGTTACTTTAGTATTTGGTAAACCATATAATAAAGTTGAAGCACCTTTTGCTTCAAAATCTTTTACAAAAGTTTGGTCTATTTTCAGAATTTTATCTCCTGGCTTTAAATTTTCTTTTTGAGCAGGAGAATTTTTTACTACGTTCAGAATTAAAATACTTTTATCTATAAATTTAGCAGACACTCCAATACCTCCATACTCTCCTAAAGATGCAATTCTAGCATCTTCAACGCCTTGCTCATCATAATATTTTGTATAAGGATCTAGGTTTTTAAGCATATTATTTAAAGCATTATTGGTAAGTTTTGCAGGGTTAACTTCATCTACATAATGCATATTCAATTCTCTAAAAAGCGAAGTATAAATATCAATTTGTTTTGCAATTTCAAAAAAATCAGATTGATAGCCGACACTAACCAACAACGAAGTAATAATTACAATTCCAACTCCAATTTTTTTGATCTTACTTTTCATTTTCTATGTTTTTTTTAGGAATTTAGACTGAATTTTTAATATTAATTCTTCAATTTCCAAATATGTTAATTCATCTTTTGCCTTATATACAAACATAAATATATACTGTTCTGAAATATTATCATAAAAAAGATGCTTGTTTTTTCGGTATGTTTCTCGCATTCTTCGTTTTAACCTATTTCTGTCTACAGCCAATTTCATAATGCGTTTAGGAACGGAAAAACCAACCTTTATTGGAAAATCACCTTCGTGTTCAATTTTTAAATAAATTAGTTGCATTCCGTTAGAATTAATCCTTAGCCCTTTCTTAAAAAGCTGTTCAATTAATTTACGATGTTTTAATTTTTCTTCTTTTCCTAAAGTACTCCTCATTAGTACAAAAGTAAGCAATAAAAGATTTTAAATTTTAATATTAAAAGGACTTTAATTAGTAAATTTGTATACTTTAAAAAAAACGAACAACTTATGGCACAAGATTTATTTGAAGCACCAGATTATTATCAATTAGATGAACTGTTGACAGATGAACATAAATTAGTACGTGATGCAGCACGTGAATGGGTTAAACGTGATGTTTCCCCAATTATAGAACAAGCGGCGCAAGACGCAAAATTCCCAACTTCCATTGTAAAAGGATTGGCTTCTATTGGAGCTTTTGGACCTTACATACCTGAAGAATATGGTGGCGCTGGATTAGACCAAATGTCGTATGGATTAATTATGCAAGAAATTGAACGAGGTGATTCTGGAGTACGCTCAACAGCTTCAGTACAATCTTCTTTAGTGATGTATCCTATTTGGAAATATGGTAATGAAGAACAACGAAAAAAATACTTACCAAAATTAGCGAATGGAGAATATTTAGGCTGTTTTGGTTTAACCGAACCAGATTTTGGTTCAAACCCAGGCGGAATGGTTACCAATATTAAAGATATGGGTGATTATTATTTGCTAAACGGTGCTAAAATGTGGATTTCAAATGCACCTTTTGCTGATGTAGCCGTTGTTTGGGCTAAAAATGAAGAAGGAAGAATAAAAGGGGTAATTGTAGAGCGTGGAATGGAAGGTTTTACCACTCCTGAAACGCATAATAAATGGTCACTACGTGCTTCTGCAACTGGAGAGTTAATTTTTGATAATGTGAAAATTCCAAAGGAAAATATATTACCAAACAAAGATGGATTAGGTGCGCCGCTTGGATGCTTAGATTCTGCTCGTTATGGAATTGCTTGGGGAGCAATTGGTGCTGCTATGGATTGTTATGATACTGCTTTACGTTATGCAAAACAACGTATTCAATTTGATAAACCTATTGCCGCTACACAATTACAACAAAAAAAATTAGCAGAAATGATTACTGAGATTACTAAAGCACAATTATTAACTTGGCGTTTAGGAACTCTTAGAAACGAGGGTAGAGCTACTTCAGCTCAAATATCTATGGCAAAAAGAAACAACGTTGAAATGGCACTTAAAATTGCGAGAGAAGCTCGTCAGGTTTTAGGAGCAATGGGAATTACCGGTGAATACTCTATAATGCGTCATATGATGAATTTAGAAAGTGTGGTTACTTATGAAGGAACCCATGATATCCATTTATTAATTACTGGATTTGACATTACAGGCTTACAAGCTTTTAAATAAACTGCTTTATCTATATAACTAAAAAAGGCTTCTATTAAGAAGCTTTTTTTATTGAAAAATATATCGTTTAATTAATAATTATTTTTTTGGTAATTATCCCTTTAACCGTATTAATTTGAACTAAATAGACACCGGTTGTTGCCTTAAAAGGTAATTCTAGTCGTTCTAAATTTAAGTTGCTATCCCAGGTTTTAATCCATTGCCCTAAATAATTGAAAACATGTATGTCTAATATTTTAGTGCTATTAGTATTAATTAGTTGTAATTCTGAAACACTATTATTCATAAATACCTGAAAACTAGGATTTGTTTCTGTGACTTTAACAGTGGCGGTTTCTTTTGCTTTAAATACTAAGGTAAATCTGTCTAAATATTCACCTGCCAATAAGTTAATTTGCAAAGGGAAATTATTAATTGGTGAAATTTCATTAGTTTCTGCATCTTTAATAAAAATTTCAAGTTGAGAATCTGTATTTTCTAAATAGTCAATTTTAATGGAAACTAAACCATCTTCTTTTAATTTTAAACCAATTGGTATATCCTCAGAATCATTGAAATTATTAACTGCTTGTATAACTAACTTAGCTCCATTTAAATTCCAAAACATATCATCTTCATTTACATCTGCCATTAAAGCATCATACCCAATATCGTAATTTTTACTTGCATGTTCATCTGAACCTAATAACAATTGTCTGTGGAAACCTCTATTTGAACTAAAATCTAATCTTATTTTCGCTCGTTGATCTAATATTTTGTTGGTTTTCTGCTTACTTTTCTTAGAATTGGATTTAAAAAATAACGAACCATCATTGGTTCCTGTAAAACCTTTACGAACAAATATTCTTTGACTATTTTTAAAGACAATATCACCACCATCTACAGAAGCTGTTGTTGATGCTGCCAAAGATGGATCTAATGCTGCAATTACAAAAAAACTTTGATTTACAGGTATATATCTTTCTGGAACTTTACCTCCTGCAGCTCCTGTAGCATGAATAAGAGCATCTGTAGCATAAGCTTGCGTTCCTCCCATTAGTGTATAGGTTGCATATCCACCCTGATAATCGGCTAAATAGTGCGATGATTTTACAAAATGATGCCAAAAATACAATGCTCCATTAAATACGTTTACGGTATTTTGACCTTCTTCGGTATTAATGACATCCTTTATATTATCTAAAATAAACTCATTAGCATCCATTGCAGAAGGATATGGGTTACCTACAAGTCTATCGTTTCCTGCAACAATAGGAAGTGTAAAATCGCCATTATAAGGTTTTCCTTTAAATACATAATTTTGGCTATCGGTAACTGCACTTGCTCCAGAAGAACCTTTCATAGTAAAGCCTTCTCCGGGTAATAAAGCAGAACTTTCATTAATTTTATTCCAAGCATTATAATCGTCATCCGCTCCATTAAAAGTGTACATCCAATAAGTGCTTATAGTAATTGGAGATGTAACTGCCCCATCTGCAGCAGAATAAGAAGTAACATAATTAATTGATTGTGGGTTTGAGGAATTAGTTCCATCAAACAAAACACTTTTTATAGTTGTAGGTGTGTTTGTACTTGCAACTCCTGTTCCTCTAGTAGCGGTATTCCCATTTATAGTACCAACGGATAGTGACCAATCATTATAATTATAACTACTACCAGTTCCTTGCTGATCTTTTAAAATATAACCTCCACTATCTTCATCTAAAATACTTCCTTCGCTTTGAATTAATTGAGATTCTCCAACCAAATCAATAACACCATCTAGTTCTAAATAATGAGAAATAAATAAACCTTGCCCAGCATTAGTTTCATTTTGTGAATCTGTTGTATTAGCAATAGTTAGTTTACCTGCTGTTTGAATTAACCCTAATACCGCAATATCTCTATCTCCAGAAGTAATATTATGACTAGTTTGAACAATATTCCAGTCAATAGATGTTGTTCCATCTAATCCAGCTGAGTTTGGTGAGCTTTGAACGGTATTATTTTGCCAAGTTGCTGGAGTATCCCAATTACCACCTGCTACAGAAACATAAGGTAAAGGAGCAGTTTGAGATGCAACCATTGTTTTGTCTTTTATCAAATAATTAATTCTTAAATAATTACGAGCATCCGTTTTACCTTCTACCGTAGAGCCGTAAAATGAATTAAAATCGTAATAGGCTCTTAAATTACTCCAATCTATTGCTACAACTTCATTGCTTGATGCAGCATATGGCATAACCTTACCACTTACAACATCTCCTGTAATTTTTTCTACTTCTTGGTTCATTAAATATCTTATCTGATTTTCAGATAATGCAAAATCCCAAACGTAAGCTTCATCAATATCGCCTAAAAATGGATTAGTAATATTATTTTGATCTTCATAAAGAACTCCTATTGAAAATCGATTATAATTTGGAGATGGATGAACAATATTTTGAATAGAACTATCTACAATACCGTCTATATACAATAATATTGTTCCGCTGTCATAAACAAAAGTAATTTGGTGCCATTTATTGTCGCTAATTGCCATTTGCGAAGTAAAGGTTGGTGAGCCAGTATCTACAAAAACTTCTACCTTATTTGAACTATTTAAACGCATTTGTAATTTAGCACCTTTAGCCATAATAGTTCTTGCATTTGTAGTAGGTGTGCTTTTAACCCATGCAGAAATAGTAAAGGAATCTACGTTTAAATTTAAATTATATTCTCCAACTAAATAATCACCAGATGCAATATTTACAGCATGGTTTCCTGTTACTTGAGTAACTTTTCCAAAGGAAAAATATTGATTTGAACTAAAATTATACCAGGTTGTATATAGCTGATTTCCTTCTTTATCAAGTGAAGGAACCACATTTGTAGGGTTAGAATAATCTAATTTAATTTTTAATGGAATAACGTCAATTATATTGCTATTGCTAAAACTAGGATCATCTGATATAATTAAAGCATATTCTTCATTGGTATTTTTTGAAAAACTACTAAATGCAGTATCTGGAATAGCAATATAGGTGTTGCCTACATCACCCCCGGTTTCTACAATTTTCCATTTACGGTCTATTCGTGTAATAGAGGAAGTTAAACCTGTTGCAATAGTAACGGTATTTGTTGCTGTTCCAGTAAAATTACCATTATTGCAGCCCCACATTAAAGCTTGTTTATCGGAATTAAATTCGTTTGTATTGGCACTATTTATGTCAAATACACCATTTAAACCAATGGTAACTTCATTAGGATTATGAATACTTTTAGATTGTTTTTGATTTAAATCAGATGCATCATCACGTGCAATACCAGCAATATTCCAATTAAATCCAGAATTTGATCCTGGATCCCAAATTTTAACACCGTCCGAATTAAAATAATCTTCGCTAGAGCCATTAACATCTAAAGTTACTCCATATTTAATAGCTAAATAGGATTCTATTATTTCTAAATCTGCAGCGCTAACATTTGATGCAAATGTAAAAATTTCGGCAACTCTACCATTTAAATTCCCTGATGTATCTGCGTTTTTTCCTATCCAATAAGGTGAACCAAAAGAATCTCCAGTTGTATTATTATTAACATTTGCATATGCTACATCATTAATAGTTGTTAGTGTAATTAAGTTTGAATTAAAATATAATTGTTGCACTAAAGATGGTGATGTTTGGTTTTTAACGTTAATTATACCTGGATTACTATAGGTAGTACTTCCAGTTTGTGCAAATCCATTAAATGAACCTTCTGTATTTTGTGCATAGGTTAAAACTTCATCTGTAAAACGCGTAGTATAATCTCCAAAACCAACTCCTGTTATATCCCCAGCCAACCCAGAAGAATTTCCAGCAAATATGGTATTTTTTGTTGTGGTTTTAGAAAAATTGGTTTCAGGAGCTACCGGATCTGGTTCCATAACAATAAAAATATCTTGGCTATAAAATCCGTTCGCACTATTACTCATAAATTGTTCTATAGTCAATCCATCATTTTCAAACTTTACAACTGGGTTGAAATTAATATTATGAGCAACGTCATCATAAAAAGTAGGTTGGTTAGCAGTAACCAATTGCTCTGCAGGTTTTGAGTTTGTTCCCACATCACCCCAGTTTTGTAATTTACTACCGCTTAAAGCAGAAATACCTCTTGTTGATTTTAGCCATAACCTAAAATCTGCAGTTACACCTCCAGGACCCGGAATGCTATAATTAAACATTTCAGCACTTACCGTAAAAGTAAATGGATTATTAGCGGTATCGTTATTATCTATACTTATTATTGATGATTGAGTGCCCGTTCCACCTACAGGAGCAGTAAATGTCACGTCAATTACAATATAATAGTAAGGGTCAATACCATTATAAGGAATGGTATAGGGGGAAGTTATTGTAAAATCGGAATTAGAACTTGCTAAAGAAGTAACATCTAACGGACAATTACCAATATTAGCTATTGCATACCTTCTTGTTACTGAGGCACCTTCATCTACAACTCCAAACAAAGTACCATTTGTATCCGAAGTAGTAGTGTCTCCATTATAAATTTCAGACAAAGGATTTCCACCTAAAACATAAATAACTGGTGAGGTTGAAATTTGAACTGTAAATGTAAAATTACCGCTTTTTGTTACAATAGTAACCTGAGTAGAAAAAGTTCCACAACTATTGTCGGCAGTTATTTCAAAATCGAAATATTTAGCTCTGTTTCTACGAGTATTACAAGCCGGATATACTTTCTTTTTTCTTTTATTAGGAGATATTGAAAAATTTGTGGTATTGTCAATATTTATGCTTTTAATATCTAACTTTTTTTTACAATTACTATCGGTATTAGTAATTCTAAATTCAATGCTTGAACCTGCAGTAATTGTAATAGTACTGCCTTGCGAAACCTGAGCACCACCTAATATATTTACTTGAGTTATTTGTGAATAGCTATTAAAATAACTTATCAAAAATAATAGTAAAATAAATATGTAATTACGCTTATTTAAAGGATTTTTTAAACCCATCTGCACTATCTGTTTTCAATTCTTTTAGCGGACAAAGTTATAAAATAAAATGTGAATAATTTATAATAAATAGTTAAAAAAACACATTATATGGTTTAAAATTAAATAAATACAAGTATTATTTTTTCTTTTACAAACTAAAAAAGACTTCGAAATTTGAAGCCTTTCTTTTTGTTTAAAAATTTTATATTTTATCGAATTATTAATTTTTTAGTTGCTTTACCTTTATCAGAATTTACCGTTACAAAATAAATACCAGTTTTAAAATTATTTGTGTTTATGGTTTGAACCTTGTAAATATCCTTTACTATGCTAATATATACTTTTTGTCCTAAAGCATTAGATATAGTAATAGCTGCTTTTTGAATGGTATTTGGCAAACTAATTTTAACCAAATTGTTATTTACAGGATTTGGATATATTTTAAAAGCATTTAAAATTTCGTCTTCAACACCTAAAGTAGAATCTATTATATTAATGGAGTAATCTTCTACTTCACCATATTGCATTGTTTCACACGAAGTTGGCACTCCATTGTATTTTAATGAAACTCTCATTCTTGTTGTCCCCAAAGTAGCAGATGTTGGTATTGTAAAACTTCCACTAACAGGAGTAGTTTTTGAAGCAGTTTTAGACCAAACTTGTTCCCCTGCATCACTAAAATCACCATTTTTATTATAATCTATCCAAACGCTATATCCTTCGCTATAAACACTACTTGTCCAAGTAGGTGTAATTGTTATTGTTGCAGAACTACTTATCGTTAAATCTGTTGATATAGCCGTAAAATCAGCATATTTCTCGTTTCCAGATGAATTATTTATAGTACCTAATTGTACCTGACCAATATATTCATCACTTGCACTTGCATTTCCACTTGAAGCACAATAATTAACTGCTGTTGTTGAAAATGTTGTTGAAGCTGAATATGCAGACATATTTGATGCACTACATTTAGAACGAACCTGTACTTCATAATTGGAGGAAGGAGATAAACCACTTAGGGCTGAAGAAGTTGTAGTAATATCTAAAATATCTATCCAAGTAGATTCTCCAACAACTCTATACTTTAAGTCATAATTGGCTGAAGGTACATTGTCCCAACCAATTGTTGCTGATGTAGCAGTAATAGTAGAAGCATTTAAACCAGTAGGAACATTTATTGCACAAGGTATTTGAATACCTATAACTTTAAAATCATCAAAATAAAAACCATCATATGTACTTGAATAATTTACATCTCCAATATTATTTCCGTCTGTTCTAAAATTAAACCTAAACTTAGCATCTGCAACATTCAATAAAGAACTGTTATTAGAAGCATCAATTAAAATTTCCTCAAGTACCCAATTATCCATTTGATTTCCATCATAAACTAAACCAGAACTGGCTGCTTGTGCATTTAAATTAGAGTTTTTACTATTATTATAAGAACTTCTTGCACTATTGGTAAATGAACTTGATTCTGGTTTATTGTATTTTCCATTTAGTTTAACCCAAGCAGAACCATTATAACCTTCAATTTCAACAAAATCAAAGTTTCTTTCTAAATCCCATTTTGAATAAAATTGTACTAAAACTTTAGATGAACCTGACAAATCAAAGGCATTTGTAGTTGTAATTGTATTATTAATGTTGTTAGCATATGGCACTGCTACTCCTGCTTTTATAGCTCTTGTGCCTGACCAAAAACCAGTATTAGAATTTATCCAATTAGTTGATTCAACCCAATTTGCCATAGATATGTCCGCATCAGGATCATCAGCAAATAATATTGTTGGTTGATAATATTTTTCAATATTAACTTCATAAAAAGTATAATCGTTATTACTTAATGCAATTTTATATTCAATTTTTTCATTTGGCTGAATTCCAGCATTTAAAACTAATGCTGCTGTTACATTTCTTTGTTCTAATTTTGCCATTCCAGTTTGAGTTACAGGCGAAGTAATTGATTGAATATTACTTGAAACTGGCGTAACTGTTAAGGTAAAATTAGTATCTGTTTGTCCAACACGTTCTATGCCGAAAGTTAAATTTGAAGATAGAGTAGAGATATCACTCTGTGTTAAATCATGAAATTTAGCGTATTTACCTCCATAATAAGCGTTCACTAATTGAATACGTATCATTCTTTTAGCAATAGGTATAATTTTACCAATGGAAGGCCAAAATCCGTCCTCACTTCCATCATTGGCACCGTTTTCAGGTGTTGTAGCTAATATATTCATTCCAGAACCAACAGAACCATTACTATCTGAAGTCCCTCCAAGCATCCAATCATCTGCAATTCCATTAGCTGGACTTAAAACCTGAGCACCATATACATATCTATTGTATCTAGTCATATCTTCATGCCATTTCGCCATTTCATCTTCTCTTCCAGAAACTTTTGTTGGAATACCTCCATAAGGATGTGGAATTCCATTAGCATAAGAGTGCATCCAAACTGCTGTTTTAAAGTTTTTTGAAAGTATGAAATCACGCATTATTTGTGATTCTGGCTCTGAAAAAGCACTTGGACCTCTAAATGTAGAGGATGAATAAGAACCACTAGAACCGCTTGAGTCTCCTGCGGATCCCCATAAATAATTAAAATTTCTATTAGGATCTACTCCATAATTTTCTAGATAATTACTATTATTGGTTGGATCACTTGTTGAGAAACCTCTTAAATTTGTTCTATTCATTCCTCCTCCGCTTGGGTCTTCTTTTTCATTCCATTTTAAACCATCAGGGTTAACAATTGGAACAAAAAACAACTCGTTATTATCCACCAAGTTTTTAATGGCTGGATTGGTGGCATAATTTTCCAACAAATACCACATATAATAGATATTACCCATTAAAGAAATTAACTCTCTAGAATGAATCATAGAAGTATATAATATATCCGGCTTGTTAGTGTCATCGATAATGCCAAGATTATTTGGATTACTAGAATCGTGAGAAATTTTCACATAATAAACAATCTGACCCGGCCAACCTCCTGAACCCGCTAATCCATATGTTTTTTTTCCACTTGTTGATGCGTCTTGTTTAACGGTAATTAAACCCGGAAACTTTGTACGCATTAAATCTAGCTGTGCTTCCATTTCACTAACGGTTAAACATCCGCCCATACTTCCATAAATAAAATTAGAAGGGGTCACCCAATCCACTTCTTGCTCTCCATAGTATTGAAGGTAATTATCTAATACAACACTTGAAATAGATGTTGCTGATTTTGAACTATTACTTGACTTCTTTTGCAGTTTATTTTTTACTTTTTCATAAGCTAATTCAGCTTGTGCAAATGGCAAATCTTTTGCGGATCTTTCTGAATAAAATTTTGTTAAATCATCAATTTCAACAACATAAGGGATTTCAGCTTTATTCAAGCTTTTAATTTCCGAAGTCCCTAAATCTAATACTATAGAATTACTGTTAAAAACAGCACCACAACGAAGATCTATACCTGCTTTTTGTAAATTAGTTATTATGCTTTTTGTAGGATTATTTATTCTTATTCTTTTACTTGTTAAGTTTTGTGCATTGACTGCATATAAACTTATAAATAAAGTGATAATTAGTAATTTTAGTTTCATTTTTTAGGGGGTTTAGAATGGTGTTTCTTTAATAATTATTTTTTTAGAAATGGAACCATCTTTCGTGTTTATTTTTAAAATATAAACTCCTGATGATGTGTAAGTTGGCAAAAATATTTGTCTTTTACTTAAACCTGTATTCCAAGTAGTAATAACTTGACCTAAATAATTATAAAGACTTATATCGCTAATTTCCGTATCCACTATTTTTATAACTTTAATTTCGGAATTTTGTTGACCTACTATCACTCTTATTCCTTCATTTAAACTAACTTCATTAACAGACAATAATTTTGGTTGAAAAACAAGTACAAATCTATCGTCATAATCCCCAGCTTCTAAATTCATTTCAAAAGGCTGGTTTTTTATATTATAGGTTTCTCCTGTTAAACTATCTTTAATGTATAATTTTACATTACTATCAATATTTGCTAATGAATCTATTTTAATATTTACCAATCCATCCTTTTCCACTTTTAAACCTAGTGGTAACTCTTGTTTTTCATCAAAATTATTCACCGCTTGGATTACCAAATTACTACCACCAACATTCCAATACATATCTTCTGCGTTAATATCTGCTATTTGTGCATCATAACCAATATCAAAATAATTAGAAGCGTTTTCATCTTTTCCTACCAGTAATTGTCTGTGATAACCTTCTGGTGAAATAAATTCTAACCAAATTTTTGAACGATTATCTACCAAAGATTTTACTGCAATTGAAAACGTATGTTTTTTACTTTTAGCTGTTTTCATGAATACAGAACTGGCGATACTTTCTCGTTGAAAAACACGTTGGCTATTTTTAAATTCTATATTTCCTCCATCAATAGTTGGGGTAGTACCAACTGTTGTTCCATCTAAAGCAGCGATTACAAAAAATCCTTGGTTTAATGGAATATAACGTTGAGGAATTTTAGTTCCAGTGGCACCACTTGCATTAATTCGAATATCGTTTGATATTGCTTTAGCGCCACCCATTAATGTATAAGTTGCATAACCGCCCACGTATTGTTTTAAAATATGAGTGTTAATTTGACCAAAATGATCCCAGAAATAGAGCGCTCCATTAAAAACGTTTTTTGCGTTTCTACCAACTTTACTATTAATGGTTTCTTTAATGTTGTCTTTTATAAATTCATCGGCATCCATAGCGGATGGATATGGATTTCCTATTAATCTATCATTTCCAGCAACAATTGGCAAAGTAAAATCGCCATTGTACGGTTTACCTTTAAATACATAGTTTTGTTGTGTAGATAAAGCTACCGAGCCTGAGGTTCCTTTCATAGTGTAACCTTCACCTGGTAACAACGCACTGTTTTGGTCAATGGCTACCCATGAATCATAATCGTTGTCCGTACCGTTGAATTTGTATAGCCAATAAGTGCTAATTTTTATTGGTGATGTTACACCAGAATCTGCCCAAGTATAAGGTGTGTTAAAATTAATGGATCCTGGAGAACTAGAACTTGTACCATCTTCTAATTCACTTCCTATAGTAAAATTTACATTGGAGCTTGCAACTCCAGTTCCTCTATTTGCTGTATTACCACTTATTGGCCCCACGAATGATGTCCAATAATTATAGTTAAAACTATTTGCTATACCTTGCTGGTCGCGTTCAATATAACCTCCACTATCTTCATCTAAAATACAATTTTCATCTTGAACTAATTGCGATTCGCCAACCAGATCTATGTTTCCATCTAATTCTAAATAATGGGTAATGCGTAAACCATGACCTGAATTATTTTCATCTTGTATGGATGGCAGTGGTTTTGACATGGTTAGTTTACCACTTTTTGAAATTAATCCAAGCAAGGTAATATCTCTATCAGGTGATTTTATATCATTTGAAGTCTCTACAATATTCCAATCTATTGGAATGGATGCATTTACAATTGAAGCGGTATTTGGTAAATTTTGCACACCATTATTTAGCCAAGTTGCCGGGCTGTCCCAATCTCCATCTGAAGCGGACTCATAAGGTAGCGGTGCGGTTTGTTTATCTACAGTATCTAAATTTCGTAAAGCTCCT
>DGOU01000169.1:3046-3248 GCA_002390165.1 Lutibacter sp. UBA4458 | reverse complement strand
AGATTTTCCTGATAAGCAAGATGTATTGCGTTATACGTTAACTGCAAATGCTCCTGAAACTAAAGATAACGATTTTACTTGGAAAGATTTTCAAGCTCGTAATAATAACGAATTGGTTGCTATTTTTGGTAATTTTATTAATAGAGTGGTGGTTTTAACTAATAAGTATTATAACGGAATTGTTCCTGAACCAAATGCATTT
>DGOU01000169.1:2516-3023 GCA_002390165.1 Lutibacter sp. UBA4458 | reverse complement strand
GGAAATAGATAATAAAACTTTAGTTAAAATGAATGAATATCCAACTATTATTGGGAATTCAATTGAACGTTATCGATTTAGAGAAGCATCGCAAGAACTATTAAATTTAGCACGATTAGGAAATAAATATTTGGCTGATGAAGAACCTTGGAAACAAATAAAAGAAAACCCTGAACGTGTAAAAACAATAATGTATGTTGCATTGCAAATTGCAACCAGCTTATCTGTTGTTTGCGAACCGTTTTTACCATTTACTTCAACAAAATTGAAAGGAATTTTAAATGTCACATCGAGCGGAGTCGAGATGTCGTGGAAGGACGTTTCTGAAAAAACCGAATTAATTTCTTCAAACCATAAAATTGGTAAACCGGTATTGTTATTTGCTAAAATTGAAGACAAGGAAGTACAAGTGCAATTAGATAAATTAGAAGCCACAAAACAAGCTAATGAAGCAGAAAATAAAGTAGTAGAACCTCAAAAAGAAACTATTGAATTTGAGGATTTTAG
>DGOU01000169.1:0-2384 GCA_002390165.1 Lutibacter sp. UBA4458 | reverse complement strand
GGAATTGAAAGTCAAGGAATGATTTTAATGACGGATACTTCAGATGGAAAATTAGCATTTATAGAACCAGAAAATGATTCTGTAGTTAATGGGGAACAAGTAAGCTAAAAAACAAATAAGACCTAAATATTTGTCGTTGCGAAGTTTGGATAAAAGCTGAAGCAATCTGTTTATTGTTACAGACTGCCGTGTTGTGAAAAACTCCTCGCAGTGACACCAAATTTAATTAATTCAGGAATAATTCAAATTTTCGAATGCAACTACTAAACTTCATAAAATCCAAAACAAATCTTCCTGAAAAAGGAATTAAAAATACTATTCAATTATTAAATGAAGATTGTACTATTCCGTTTATTTCTCGTTACAGAAAAGAGCGAACAGGAAATTTAGATGAAGTTCAAATAGGTGATATTGTAAAATTTAAATCGCAGTTTGAAGAATTAGAAAAACGAAAAGCAACTATATTAAAAGCCTTAAACGAGCAAGAAGTTCTAACTTCCGAATTAAAACTAAAAATTGAAGCAACTACCAATTTAATAGTTTTAGAAGATATTTATCTTCCTTTTAAGAAGAAACGAAAAACTAAAGCAGAAACTGCTCGTAAAAATGGATTAGAACCGTTGGCTAAAATGATAATGAGTCAACGAGTGAATGATTTGGATTACACAGCTTCAAAATATATTAATAAGGAAGTTTCAGATAAAGAAAAAGCACTAGAAGGAGCTCGTTTTATAATTGCTGAATGGATTAATGAACGAGCTGATATTCGAAATAATATTCGTTATCCATTAGAGCGTTTTGCAACGATAAATACTAAAGTTGTAAAAGCCAAAATAGAAGAAGAAAAAGCACAAAAATTTAGAGATTATTTTGATTGGACTGAAAGTTTAACCAGAATACCTTCACATAGATTATTAGCAATTTTACGAGCAGAGAAGGAAGGATTTATTCGTGTTAAAATTGAAATAGATAATGAACGAGCATTATTAAAAATGGAAGATAGAATAATTCGTTCCAATAATGATTGTTCACAGCAATTAAAACTAGCGATTCAAGATACTTATAAACGTTTATTATTACCCTCTTTATCTAACGAAGCATTAAATTTTTCAAAAGAGAAAGCAGATGAAAATGCAATAATTGTTTTTTCTAAAAATTTAAAACAATTATTGTTGGGAGCTCCTTTAGGAGAAAAAAATATTTTAGCTATTGACCCAGGTTTTAGAACTGGTTGTAAGGTGGTTTGCTTAAATGCTCAAGGCGGATTAGAGTATAATGAAACTATTTATCCGCATGCGCCAAAAAACGATGCTATTGGCGCGATGAAAAAAATTAATTCGTTGGTTGATGCTTATAAAATAGAAGCAATTGCTATTGGAAATGGAACTGCATCGCGTGAAACCGAGCATTTAATCCGTAAAATGCGATTTAATAAAGAAGTGGAAGTTTTTGTAGTTAGTGAAGCAGGAGCATCTATTTATTCTGCATCTAAAATTGCACGAGATGAATTTCCAAATTTTGATGTTACCGTAAGAGGCTCTGTTTCCATTGGAAGAAGATTGGCAGATCCTTTAGCGGAGTTGGTTAAAATTGATGCAAAATCTATTGGTGTTGGACAATATCAGCACGATGTAGATCAAACCAAACTAAAAAATGCGCTAGATATGGTTGTTGAAAGTTGTGTTAACTCTGTTGGGGTTAATATTAATACTGCAAGTATTCCTCTATTAAGTTATGTTTCTGGAATTGGACCAAAATTAGCGGAAAATATTGTTAAACATAGAAATGAAAATGGTGCTTTTAATTCTAGAAATGAAATTAAAAAAGTAGCTCGTTTAGGAAATAAAGCATTTGAACAAGGAGCAGGTTTTTTGCGAATTAAAAATGCTAAAAACCCATTAGATGATTCTGCTGTTCACCCAGAAAGTTACAAAATTGTAGAAAAAATGGCAAAGGATGAAAAAACAACAGTTGCCAATTTAATAGGAAATAAAGCTGTACTTCAAAAAATAAATTTAGAAAAATATATTTCTGCAACGGTAGGTTTACCCACCTTAAAAGATATTATTTCTGAATTAGAAAAACCAGGTTTAGATCCTCGTGAAAAAGCAAAAGTTTTTACATTTAATCAAAATATTAGAACTATAAACGATTTGCATGAAGGACAATTATTACCAGGAATAGTTAATAACATTACCAATTTTGGGTGTTTTGTAGATATTGGAATTAAAGAAAGTGGATTGGTGCATATTTCAAATTTAACCAATGCATTTGTAAGTGATGTTAGCTCGGTTGTAGCATTGCATCAACAAGTTATTGTAAAAGTTTTAGAAGTTGATGTTGTAAGAAAACGTATTCAGTTATCTATGAATTTTAAATAAAAA
>DGOU01000077.1:285-3817 GCA_002390165.1 Lutibacter sp. UBA4458 | reverse complement strand
ATTTTTAACTGCTTTTATTTTAATGATTGCACATTGGAATTGGATGGATCCTGAAATTGCAAATTTAGTTCCTGTTTTAAATTCTTATTGGTTAATGATTCATGTTGCAATTATTGTAGCTAGTTATGGTCCATTTGGACTTGGAATGATATTAGGATTAATTTCTTTATTATTAATGATTTTAACTACTAAAAAAAATAAAAAGAAGTTAGAATTAAAAATTAAAGAACTAACTATTATTACCGAAATGTCTTTAACCCTAGGTTTGGTTATGATTACTGTTGGTAACTTTTTAGGCGGTATGTGGGCAAATGAAAGTTGGGGCCGCTATTGGGGTTGGGATCCAAAAGAAACTTGGGCTTTAATAAGTATTATGGTTTATGCTTTTGTATTACATTTACGTTTAGTACCTGGTTTAAGAAGCCGATTTACGTTTAATTTCTTTGCTGTAGCCTCATTTGCTTCCATATTATTTACCTATTTTGGAGTAAATTTTTATCTATCAGGATTACATTCCTATGCTAGTGGAGATAAAGTAATTACACCCACATTTGTTTATTATACTATGGCAATTTTTATAGTAATTGCTGTCTTTGCGTTTTATAAATTTAAAAAATACTATAAAAAATAAGCTTAATTATTGCAAAATTGTAACTTTGCAAAACTTTAAAAATTAGTTAATATGTATAATAAATATATAAAATTAGTAATTGCTGCTGCTATTTTAGTTTGGGCTACCTTTCAATTTATTGATGGCAATATAATGAATGGAATTACTTTAGTGTTATTAGCAGGAATTTTTGTGCTATTTTATTTTAAAAATGAATTTATTTTATTAGCCTTTTGGCAATTACGAAAACAAAATTTTGCAGGAGCTGATAAATGGTTAAACTACATTAAAAATCCGAATACTGCTTTAATAAAAAAACAAGAAGGATATTATAATTTTCTAAAAGGAATTATGCTTTCACAAACTAATATCACTAAAGCCGAAAAGTTTTTTAAACAAGCCTTAAAATTAGGCTTAAATATGAAGCATGACATTGCAATGGCTAAGTTACAATTAGCAGGAATAGCAATGACTAAAAGAAGAAAACGTGAAGCAACTATGCTTATTAATGAAGCTAAAAAACTAGATACACAAGGTGTATTAACAGAACAAATTAAAATGTTAAAGCAACAAATGAAAAAAGTATAGTCAATAATTAAAGACAATCGTTATAAAAAAAAACTCGCTAAAAGCGAGTTTTTTTTATACCATTTTAATTTTAATTATTCTATTTTAAAATTATTAAATCTAAATCTTTATTAAGTTGAATAATTTGAACTCCTTCATTTTCAAGTTCATTTTGATGATTTATTACATAATTAAAATTATTTTGAATTCTATTAGACGAACCTGATAGTAAAGCATTTTCATCATCTAAACCACTTGCTACCTTCGTCAAAATATCATAAGTAACATCAAAGCCTTTTACAGCATATTTAGAAGGAAATGCAAAATTCTTTTTCTTAAACATTTTATAAAATGCATTATAATTTTTCTTATTATAATTTACATTTTCAATAGATGGGTAAGTAAAGTTTAGTTTTCCTAAATAATTGTTATCTATTTTATCAAACTTTCTATCTTTTTTTAATGAAAACAAAGTTATATTAAAAGTTTCATCAAAACTTTTTAAACTATTTACTGCTGCTACCGTTGTAATTAAGTCGTTTGAAATTAATAATACCCAATTAGATTGATTTGCAAACATTTTCTCAGTTAACTTATCTACATCAATAAATCCTTTAGAAGATTTTATAACAGAAATTCCTTGTACAGAATCCATTTGTTTAAGTTCATTAACAATGTGCCACAACTTAGATTGATTTTCAGGTTTATCATCATTAATTAAAACTAAATTTTCTCCTTTATATTTATCTTTTATAAAATCTATTATTTTAGATGCCAAAAAACTATCGTTTGGAGCGGTTTTAACTAAATTATTAGCAATAAGACTTTCCTGTTTTTTAGAATAAAATGGAGCGATTACTTGACTGTTAATATGGTTTGCAATCCAATATGCTTTATCATAAAACAATGGACCAATTACAATATCATTTTTAGTGAAATTATATTTGTTAACAATGTATTGTAATTTGTATTTAGAATTTTCAGTATCAATAAATACCGCTTTAATATGCACTCCTTTTTTACGCAAAGAGTCCATTGCAATAGAAGCGCCTAAATGAAAATCGGTAGTAATATTCAGTAATGAATTTGATTTACTAAAACCTTCTTCCTGAATAGAATCATTTAGTTTATTTAATTCATAAGGCAGCATAAAATAGACTTTCAACTCTTTATCTAGGTTTAGATTTTCTATAAAAACATTTCGGTTATCGTCTTCTTCTATAATTGGTTTTATTTTTAAAATCATCCCTAATTTCAAACCATCAACAAGTTCAAAATTTAAAGACATTAAATCTTCTTCCGTAACCTCATATTTTTTTGACAAATTGTACAACGTATCGTCCTTTATTACTTTATGTATCACATAAGTTGTAGAATCATTTGCAACATTATTACTTGGTGTTGGAATAATTAATTGCATTCCTATTTTAAGTCCATCAATTAATTTTGGATTAGACTTTTTTAATTCTTCTATAGTAATATTGAATTTTTTAGAAATTCCAAATAAAGTTTCTTTTGGTTTTACCGTATAAAAGGATGCATTTCCTTCTGGTTTATCACCTTTTAAAATTTCACTTCTAAAATTTAAATTAGGCACAATTATTACCGTGTTTCGCTTTGGTCTTCTTTTTATACCTGGGTTTAAACGCAATAAATCTCTAGTAGAAAGGTCATAATTTCTAGCAATACTTTTTATGGTTTCTCCTCTTTTAACCGTGTAAGAGATGTATTTCTTTTGTTGTGCAAAGCTAATTTTGCTTATAAAAAAAAGAATAAATATTAAAAAAAATAATTTTTTCATAGTTTGTAATTTGTATTCGATTATTCCCATTCAATAGTTGCTGGTGGTTTTGAGCTAATGTCATATACTACTCTATTAACGCCTTTTACACCATTTATTATTTTATTAGATATATTTTGTAAAAATTCATAAGGTAAATTTACCCAATCTGCTGTCATACCATCTGTAGATTCCACTGCTCGTAATGCTACCACTTTTTCATAGGTTCGCTCATCTCCCATAACTCCAACAGAGTTTACTGGCAATAGCATTGCACCTGCTTGCCAAATTTTATTATATAAACCTGCTTCTTTTAGCCCCTTTATAAAAATGGCATCTACTTCTTGCAATATTCTTACTTTTTCAGCAGTTACATCTCCTAAAATTCTTATTCCTAATCCTGGTCCAGGAAACGGATGCCTTCCTAATAATTCAGAATCAATTCCCAATGTTTTTCCTACTCTTCGCACTTCATCTTTAAACAACATTTTTAAGGGTTCTACTATTTTTAATTTCATAAAATCTGGTAAACCACCAACGTTATGATGCGATTTTATTGTAGCAGATGGTCCTCC
>DGOU01000077.1:0-215 GCA_002390165.1 Lutibacter sp. UBA4458 | reverse complement strand
AAATGGGCTTCATCATCAAAAACTTCAATAAAAACTCTGCCAATAATTTTACGTTTTCCTTCAGGATCTGATTCTCCTGCAAGTTCATTCAAGAAACGTGCCGAAGCATCCACTCCTTTTACATTTAATCCCATTCCTTTATACTGCTCAAGCACATCCTCAAATTCATTCTTACGCAATAATCCATTATTAACAAAAATGCAATATAAATTTTT
>DGOU01000179.1:21256-30128 GCA_002390165.1 Lutibacter sp. UBA4458 | reverse complement strand
ACTTTAACCGATATTGATGGTTTTTTTCAAATTAGCAGTTCCAAACCAATTTCTGAAATTACTATTTCTTATGTAGGTTTTACTACCAAAATAATACCTATAAATAATCCTAAAAAATATATAACGGTAAGTTTAAAGGCTTCTATAGAAAATTTAAAAGAAGTTTTAATAACCGCTAAAGAAAACCCTGCTATACAGCTAATACGTAATGCAATAAAAAACAAGAATAAAAACAATATTGAAACTAGCTTAAACACCTTTAAATTTAACACCTACAATAAAATTTTAGTAACTGCAAACCCCGACTCTATTCAAGGTAAAATAGATTCTATTTTTAAAATTAAAAATGATAAAAAAATCTTTATAAAATTAGATTCGTCTAATTACAATTTTCATAAAGAAATTGAAAACAAGCATTTATATATTTCTGAAAAAATATCAGAAATTAATTTTGAAAAAGGAAAAAAGAAAAAAGAAATTATTTTAGCTTCTAGAATGGCAGGCTTACAACAACCTATTTATGAGTTGTTAGCCATTACCTTACAAGATTTTTCGTTTTACAATCCATTGTACACCATTGCAGGAACCAAATACTATAATCCTATTGCAGATAATGCATTAAAATATTATTCCTATAAAATTTTAGATACCGTTAATAATTCCGTTGGCAAATCTATTGTAGTTTATTTTAAGCCGAAACTTACTAAAAAAGTTTTGGGTATTGAAGGTGTGCTTTACCTTGATAAAAATAGTTACGCCATTACCAAAGCCATAGTTGAATTAAAAGGAATAGTTCATGTAAAAGCAACTCAAAATTTTGTTTATAAAAAAGAAGCTGAAATTTGGTTTCCTAGTTATCAGGAAATTTTATTAAAAAAAGGAGTTAATAAAAAACCCATTTCTCTTTTTGGAGGAATGGTTAAATTTTCTGATGGAATAAAAAACGACAGCATACAAAACACTAAAAAAAACACTCCAGATGCTATAACTTACTTTTTATCTAAAACCAAAAATTTTAATATTGAAATTAACCAACCTGTAAAAGTTAAAAAATCATCAAGCACCATACAATTTAAAGAGGATGCAGCTTATAAAAACGAATTTTTTTGGAACACTTACAGAACAGATTCCATTACTAATCGCGATAAAAAAACTTACACAGTTTTAGATAGTTTAGCAAAAAAAGAACATATAGAACGAAAAATTAAATTAGCTCGTTCTATACTTAAAGGCTTTTATCCAACTAAATATATCGATTTAAATTTGGGTAAAATTATTAACTTAAACAATTATGAAGGTCTTCGCTTAGGTTTTGGAGGAATTACAAATAATCAATTTTCATCTAAATTTAAACTTGAATCCTATTTTGCATACGGAACAAAAGACGCTGATTTTAAATATAGTGTTGGTGGTTCTGTTCGATTAAATAAAGAAACAAACACTTGGATTTCTACCAATTACACTAATGATATTAAAGAAGCTGCTTCCTTAGATTTTATTGCTGAAAACACTTCATTTTCACCAGTTAATCCAAGAAATTTAAATATTAGTAAATTTTACAACTACAAAACAGTTAGCATCGGTTTAAAGCGTGATATTCAACCTAATTTTGAGACTAAACTGCAATTAAGCACCGGAGATTATACACCAGTTTTTAATTACACTTTTATCTCTTCAACTAAAAACTTAAGTAAATATCAATTAACCTTAGCAACTATTGGTTTTCAATACAACCCTAATAGCGAGTACATGAATTCTCCTATTGGAAAACTTAAAATCAAGGATAAATTTCCTCAATTCACTTTTCAAATAAATAAAAGTTTTGAAAATGTTTTGCAAAGCGATTTCAACTTCACCCAAATCAACTTACGTATTTTAGAAAACATAAAACCACTTAAAAAAGGAGTTACTAAAATTTTGATAGAAGGAGGAATAGTTTTTGGCGATGCACCAATATCTCATTTATTTAATTCTGCACCTAATTATACTTTTAAAAATCCATGGAGAAGACGTATAAATTTAGCTGGTACTAATAGTTTTGAAACTATGGGATATAATGAATTTATATCGGATAGATTTATGGCAATTCATTTAAAACATCTATTAAAACCTCTTAAACTATTTAAAAAATTTAAACCACAATTTACTTTAGTTACCAGGGCCGTTATTGGTAATATTCATAATCCAAATTTTCAAACAGGCATACAATTTAAAAGTCTAAAAAAAGGTTATTTTGAAAGTGGTTTAGAACTAAATAGCTTATTTAAAGGCTTTGGACTAAGTGCTCATTACAGATATGGTGCGTATTCCAACCCAATTTGGAGTGATAATTTGGCTGTTAAATTAACCTTTAAACTTAATTTAGGAATTTAACGAAGGAAAGAATAATTAGTCAACAATTTTTATAACTTTGCATAAATTTTTTTAATGGATTTTTGGTCGCACGTTTCGCGTTTTATTATAAAAAAACGCTACTTTATTTTAATATTACTAGCAGGAATTACTTATTTTTTAGCTTCACAAATGCAGTATATGCGTTTTTCTTATACAGAAGCTAATTTATTACCAGAAAATCATCCTATAAATATAAAATACAACCAATTTTTAAAACACTTTGGTGAAGAAGGAAACTTAATTGTAATGGCAGTGCAAGATTCTACCATTTTTACTCCTAAAAAATTTAATGCTTGGAACCAGCTTTCAAAAAAACTAGATAGTTTTCCTGAAGTTGATTTTTCATTGGGAATTGGAGATGTAAAAGTGCTTCAAAAAAATAAAGTCAAAGAAAAGTTTGATATTGTTCCTTTATATACCAAAACTCCTAAAACTACCAAAGAGATTTTAAGTATTAAAAATAAACTTTACAATAATTTACCTTTTTACGAAAACTTATTATACAATAAAAAAGCAAAAACCCTTAGAACAATTATTTATCTAAAAAAAGATATTGTAAATACCGTTGCCCGAAAAGATTTTGTACTTAATGAATTAAACCCAATCCTTCAAAAATTTGATGAAGAAAACAACTTAAAAGTTAGAGTTTCTGGTATGCCCTACATTAGAACCATGAACGCCCAAAATATTGTGGACGAAATTGGATTATTTGTTGGTTTAGCACTTGGCGTTACTTCCTTAATTTTCTTCTTTTTCTTTCGTTCGTTTAGAGCCACTGTAATTGCCATTTTAGTAGTAAGTATTGGCGTAATTTGGGCATTTGGGTTTATAGGATTGTTCCGATATGAAATTTCCGTTTTAATGGCTTTAATTCCACCATTAATTATTGTTATTGGAGTGCCAAATGCTATCTTTTTAATTAATAAATACCAACAAGAAGTTAAAAAACATGGTAATCAGGCTAAATCATTACAACGTGTAATTACCAAAATTGGTAATGCAACTTTAATGACAAATACCACAACTGCTATTGGGTTTTTAACCTTTGTTTTTACTAAAAGTGAATTATTACAACAATTTGGTATTATTGCTTCTATAAACATTTTCGGAATTTTTCTATTAGCCTTACTATTAATTCCTATTATTTATAGTTTTTTACCACTTCCAAAAGAAAAACATTTAAAACATTTAGATCGTAAATGGATTGAATCTATTGTTAGCGGGCTAATTTTAATTGTAAAAAATCATAGAATTGCAGTTTATTTAACTACAGTTTCTTTAATTATTATAAGTATGATTGGTATTTATATGATAAAAGTTTCTGGTAGTTTAATTGAAGACATGCCAAAAGGAAAACCGTTTTTTGAAGATATTGTTTTCTTTGAAAACGAATTTGGTGGAATTATGCCTTTAGAAATTATTATTGACACCAAAAAAGAAAACGGAGTAATGAAACTTTCTACCTTAAAACGCATGGATAAGTTAGAAGGAACGATAGATGAAATACCTCAGCTATCTAAACCAATTTCTATTTTAAACTTGGTAAAATACGCAAAACAAGCTTTTTATAATGGCAACCCTAAATTTTACCAATTGCCTAATAATCAAGAAAAAAATTGGATTTTAAGCTATACAAAAAATTCAGTTTCAGACACTAATTTATTAAATAATTATGTCGATTCAACAGGAAGATATGCTCGCATAACTACATTCATGAAAGATATTGGGACCGATAAAATGGATATTATTGAGACACAAATGGCTCAAAAAGTAGCCAAAGTTTTTCCTAAAAATAAATTTGATGTAACCCTTACTGGCAAGGCTTTAGTATTTTTAAAAGGTACACATTATTTAATTTATAACTTAATAATTTCCTTATCCTTAGCTATATTATTTATTGCTTTATTTATGGCGTTTATGTTTCGCTCTTTTAAAATGATTTTAATTTCGCTTATACCAAATGTTTTCCCTTTACTTATTACAGCTGGATTAATGGGATATTTAGGTATTCCTATAAAACCTTCTACCATTTTAGTGTTTAGTATAGCGTTTGGAATATCTGTAGATGATACTATCCATTTCTTAGCAAAATACCGACAAGAATTAAAAGTATTTAAATGGAAAATAACACCATCTGTATTAGCAGCACTTAAAGAAACAGGAGTTAGTATGTTCTACACTTCCATTGTGTTATTTTTTGGCTTTTTAGTATTTACAGCTTCCAGTTTTGGAGGAACAATAGCTTTAGGAGGATTGGTATCTGTAACCCTACTAATTGCAATGGTATCTAATTTAATATTATTGCCTTCATTACTACTTTCCTTAGAAAAAAACATAGCTAATAAAAAAGATTTTAAAGAACCAATACTGGATATTTTACCTCCAGAAGATGAAGAAACTAACATTTAGTTAAAAATATTTCCAAAATTATTAATTTTAATTGCAGGATATTCGCATTTTTTAATGCAATATGTATCTTTGCGTCTCTTAAAATATAGAACATGAAAAAATTTACAGTTGCAGAACTTTTAAGTTCAACAAATTATTTAACTGAAGTAACTTTAAATGGTTGGGTAAGAACATTCAGGGCAAATAGGTTTATTGCTGTAAATGATGGTTCAACTATTAACAATATTCAATGTGTAGTTGATTTTGAAAACACGGATGAAAACACCTTAAAACGAATTACTACCGGAGCTGCAATTACAGTTAAAGGAACCTTGGTGGAAAGTTTAGGGAAAGGGCAAAATGTAGAAATACAAGTTTCTGAAATTAAAATATTAGGAGATTCTAATCCAGATGAATATCCTATTCAGCCAAAAAAACATAGTTTAGAATTTTTACGTGAAAATGCACATTTACGTGTCAGAACTAATACTTTTAGTGCGGTAATGCGTGTTAGATCGGCATTAGCTTTTGCTGTACATAAATACTTCACCGAAAAAGGTTTTTACTATTTTAATGCCCCAATTATTACCGGTTCAGATGCCGAAGGAGCTGGTGAAATGTTTGGAGTTAGCACACTAGACCAAAACAATTTACCAAAAAATGAAGATGGAAAAGTAGATACTACCAAAGATTTTTTTGGTAAAACTACCAACCTTACAGTTTCAGGACAATTAGAAGCAGAAACCTATGCAATGGCGCTTGGTAAAGTATATACTTTTGGACCAACTTTTAGAGCTGAAAATTCAAACACAACCAGACATTTATCTGAATTTTGGATGATTGAACCTGAAGTGGCTTTTAATAATTTAGATGATAACATGGATTTATCCGAAGATTTTATTAAATCGGTTATTAATTACACCCTAGAAAACTGTAAAGATGATTTAGCTTTTTTAGAAAACAGATTACAACAAGAAGAAAAAACTAAACCTGCTAAAGATAGAAGTGAAATGTTGTTAATTGAAAAGTTAAACTTTGTAGCAAATAATAACTTTAAACGTGTTAGTTATACCGAAGCAATTGATATTTTAAGAAACTGCAAACCTAATAAAAAGAAAAAATTTCAATATTTAATTAATGAATGGGGAGCAGATTTACAAAGTGAACATGAACGATATTTAGTTGAAAAACACTTTAAATGTCCAGTTATTTTATTTGATTATCCAGCAAACATAAAAGCTTTTTATATGCGATTAAATGAAGATGGAAAAACTGTTAGAGCTATGGATGTTTTATTCCCTGGAATTGGAGAAATAGTAGGTGGTAGTCAACGTGAAGAACGCTTAGATGTTTTAAAACAAAAAATTGCCGATTTACATATTGATGAAAAAGAACTTTGGTGGTATTTAGATACTAGAAAATTTGGAACAGCAGTTCATAGTGGTTTTGGATTAGGATTTGAACGTTTAGTACAATTTACAACAGGTATGGGTAATATTAGAGATGTAATCCCTTACCCAAGATATCCACAAAATGCAGAGTTTTAAAAAACACAAATAAAAAACATAGTATAAATTATACTATGTTTTTTTGTATTTTTAACTAATACTTTATTAATAATATATGCTCAGACAAAGTTTACAACAAAAATTATTACAAAAATTATCGCCTCAGCAAATTCAATTAATGAAATTAATTCAATTGCCTACACAAGCATTTGAACAAAAACTAAAACAAGAATTAGAGGAAAACCCAGCATTAGAAAGCGGTAAAGAAAATACCGAAGACTCCATTAATTCTGAATTAGATAATTCCGATTTCGAAACAGCAGATAACGAAAGCATTTCAGCAGAAGACATAAATATTGATGAATATTTAAGTGATGATGAAATACCCAATTACAAAACACAAACTAACAATTACTCAGTTGATGATGATGAAAAGCAAATTCCTTATGCTTCAGGTACATCTTTCACACAATACTTAAAAAATCAGATTAACACTTATAGTTTAAGTGAATCCGAAGAAATTATTACTAATTTTTTAATAGGTAGTATTGATGATAGCGGATATATCAGAAGAGATTTAGAAGATATTTTAGATGATTTAGCATTCACTCAAAATATATATACAACTATTGAAGAGTTAGAAAAATTATTAAAAATAATTCAACAATTAGATCCTTCAGGTGTTGGCGCTAGAAATTTGAAAGAATGCTTATTAATTCAGTTACAACGCAAAAAAGATAATCCAAGTTGTAATTTAGCAATTAAGATATTAGAAGAATCCTTTGATCATTTTGTTAAAAAACATTACACCAAGCTTCAGAAAAAATTCAAAATTAATATAGAAGAATTAAAATCTGCTATTTCCCAAATAGAAAAATTAAATCCAAAACCAGGTGGTTCCTATGTTAGCAATAACAAAATTGCGGAACAAATTGTACCTGATTTTACTATTAAAATTGAAGAAGGAGACCTTGTGTTAAGCTTAAACTCAAGAAATAGTCCGGAATTACATATTTCTAATGAATATAATAACCTATTACATGGTTATAAAAATTCTAAAACTAAAACTAAATCGCAAAAAGATGCAGTCCAATTTATCAAACAAAAATTAGATGCTGCCAAATGGTTTATAGATGCTATAAAGCAACGCCAGCAAACTCTATTTTTGAATATGGACGCTATTATGCAATATCAAAAAGAATACTTTTTAACAGGTGATGAACGTAAATTAAAACCTATGATTTTAAAAGATATTGCCGAAACTATTCAAATGGACGTTTCTACTGTTTCAAGAGTTGCAAACAGTAAATATGTTACAACCCCATATGGAACCAGATTAATAAAAGATTTCTTCTCTGAATCTATGAAAAATGATCAAGGAGAAGATGTATCTACCACTGAGATAAAAAATATTTTGTCTTCTGTAATTGATAATGAAGACAAAAAGAAACCCCTAACTGATGATAAATTAGCTATAATATTAAAGGAAAAGGGTTATCCTATTGCTAGAAGAACCGTTGCCAAATACAGAGAACAATTAGATATTCCAGTTGCCAGATTAAGAAAAAAGATATAGATTTACTTTTTAAAAAACTATGAAATTTTCTAAACTTCTTTCCTCCTTCTTTCATCCAATAAATTTCCCAATTGTTGGTGCTATTTTATACTTTTTATTACTCCCAAAATATTTATTTATAGAGCAAGAAAGGTTATTATTGACCGTTATATTTGTAATAACTTATATATTTCCCCTTATACTTATCATTTTATTAAAAACTTTTAAAATGATTAATAGTTACCATATGACCACTATTGAAGAGCGTAAATTTCCTCTTATTTTATTTATTTCAATTACAGTTTTTATTGGCTATTGGCTATTAAAATCTACTGTTGTAGATTTACTTTCGCTTTTTTATTTTGGTTATGCACTAGGTTTAAGTATAACCTATATTTTACTTTATTTTAAAATAAAAGTCAGCTTACATACTGCTGCCATTAGTGGATTGATAGGATTTATTCTTTATTTTAGTTTTTACTATAAAGTTAATCTTATACTTATTTTAGCAATTCTTTTACTGTTAAATGGTGTAATAGCTACATCAAGACTTCGTTTGCAAGCTCACAAATTTAATGAAGTTTTATTAGGATTTATAATTGGGTTAGTAACTCAATTATTGGTTTATCTTATTTACATAATGTAAAATTTAACACCAATATTAAACTGTTTTAAATTTACTGCAGTATTATTTAATAATGCTTTGTTAAATATGGGATTAAGGGCATAATACAAATATAAATTCCAAGTTCCATAACCAGCTGCTAAAGTTAAACCAGTTTGAAATCTATTTAATTCAGTTATGTTTTTAGTTTCAACCGTTTCTAAGCTATTTTTATATTTAGATTTTCCAGAAGTTATATAAGAAAATTTTACTCCGCTGTAAATCCTCCAAAATTTAAATTTGGCCGAAGTTGAATTTCGCCATCTAATTTCAATAGGAATATCAATGGATTTTAACGTTAATTTATTACTATTAAAGTTCACAGCCTCCTCAAAAACAGACGCTTCTTGATTTTTACTAATT
>DGOU01000179.1:9288-21155 GCA_002390165.1 Lutibacter sp. UBA4458 | reverse complement strand
CTGGTTTATTTAGTAATAAGTTATAGGTTAACGAAATATAAATTTGATCTTCTAAATACTTCTCTTTTTCAGTTGTATTAGTTTGTGAATAACTAATTTTAACTGCTAATAAAAAAAAGATAATCCAATATATTCTTTTCATACTACAAATATACCTTAAAAAGAAAAAAGGCAATCAAAATATTTTGATTGCCTTTTTTTAATAAAATTTATAAACTAAAATTAGTAGTTACTTTTAAAATCCGTTCCTCTAGTAGTAGAGAAACTAACTTTAAGAGCATTTATATCTCTTAACTGCTCTTTAATATCTAAAATAGTACCAACACTAGCTTTCTTATCTGCTTTAATAGAAGTAGTCATATATTTAACCTCTTCTTCTTTTCGTTGTGCTCTTTCAGATAAAATAAAACTAATTACATCTTTAACATCAATAATTTTATCATTTACCTGAATTTTATCACCCTGTATTCGTTTATCTTTAGATTTACCAACATAAATAGTGCTTACTAAGCTTTTATGTTCTAATTTTTTCACCTCACTTGCAGTAGGCAATGAAGGTTTTTTAATTATTAAATCCGTTTGTCTCATTGTGGTTGAAACCATAAAAAAGAACAACAACATAAACACAATATCAGGTAACGAAGCCGTAGAAATACCAGGTAATCCTTTTTTCTTTTTTGTAAATTTACTCATAATCTGATATTATTTAATAGGTTCCGGTTCTGTAATAATTTGAGGATATTTAGTCTTCAAATTATCCAATTTAGCTTTTAAAGCCTTTGATGGATCATCTTTATAATCTTTCAATAAGTCTTTATAAGATCTGTTATATAATTTTAAAGAAAGTTTATTTCTTAAATCATTATATGCCATTTCTATTTCATTTTGAACAGAAATGTACATACCATAAGTGGTTCCTCTAGAACTTTGTAAAGATATAATAGCTTTTGATGGATGGTCTGAAGAAGCTGGGTCTTTTGCCCCATTACAATAATCGCAAGGTTCCCCTGGCTTATCATCTTTAGGCTGACTTAATCCTCCTCCATTATCAATAAAATCCATTGCTAGTTTTTTAATATCTACAACTTGTACATTTTCATTTTCAACTAACAACTGATTATTTCTATTAATTACTATATCTAAAACATTTTTTTCTTTTATAGTTACTTTTGGTGATTCATCTGTTTTTTCAGGTAATTTACGAGCAATACCTGAATCCACATCCATAGTAGTTGTTACTAAGAAAAATATTAAAAGCAAGAACGCGATGTCTGCCATAGAACCAGCATTAATTTCTGAATTTTCTCTTCTTGCCATACTACTATTATTTAACTAATGATTTTACAAAATCAAATAAAAACATTACTAAACCTATAAAACCAAGGTAAAAACTATAATTAATTAAAGTACTTACCCATTTAGATACCGTACCTGCTTCACCATCTTTTATTATTTTTCCTAGTCCATCAGTTACAGCCCCATCAGAAGCCATACTATAAGCTACTACTAATAAAACAGCTAAAAACGCAACTCCTATTAAAGTTCTTTTTAAAATTTCTGGATTTTTAAATAAATTTAGAAGTGAAAAAACCACAGAAATTGCTGTAACAATAACCAATAAAATAATAGAGTAGCTAATGAATGGAGATAATATAGAATTTTGCAGTGCTGCGTCAGTCTTCATTACATCATCACCTTCCATTACAATTCTAATGAAAAAATAGAAACCTATTAATCCAATTACTCCTGCAATTATGGTTAGTATTTTTGATAATTTCTTATTCATAATATTCTTTATTTTTTATATCTAATCAAAAGGTCAATAAGTGAAATTGACGCGTCCTCCATATTATTTACAATACTATCTACTTTAGAAATAATATAATTATAAAATATTTGAAGAATAATTGCAACCACTAAACCAAATACAGTAGTTAACAAGGCTACTTTAATACCACCTGCAACAACTGTAGGTGAAATATCCCCTGCTGCTTGAATTGAGTCAAAGGCAGAAATCATACCAATTACAGTACCCATGAAACCAAGCATTGGTGCAAGTGCAATAAATAAAGACAACCAAGAAATATTTTTCTCTAATAATCCCATTTGAACACCACCATAACCAACAACGGCTTTTTCAACATTTTCAATTCCTTCGTCCATTCTATCAATACCTTGATAGAAAATAGAAGCAACTGGTCCTTTTGTATTTCTACATAATTCTTTTGCAGCTTCCACACCACCTGAAGCTAATGCTTCATCCACTTTATTTACTAATTTTTTAGTGTTGGTAGTTGCCATATTTAAATATAAAATTCTTTCAATGGCAATAGCTAAACCTAAAATAAGGGTAACTAATACAATTCCCATAAAGAAAGGTCCTCCTTCAATAAAACGTTGTTTTAATTCTTGGTGGAAAGTTTTTTCTTGGGTTGCGTCAGTGGCAACTTGTTCTGTTTTAGCAGCTTCTTGAGCTATAGCTTTTGGTGCCGCTCCAAATAACAATAATCCTGTAATTGCAAGGATAGTAAATACTCTTTTCATCGTGTAATAGTTAATTTATTAATTTTTTAACGGGTTAAATATAAAATATTTTTCACAAAACATTCAAATCTAAGAAGAGAAAGATTTTGAAGTCTTTAACTTCTATTCATCTCCTGTCTTTTAGCATCTTTTGCGAATGGCAAGTAACAAAAAATTGTTGAATTCTGAAAATTTTACAAGTACTTTAAGCTATTTTTTTACAAACGCACCTTTTTTTGAACATTCAATAAATTTTTAATAAAATATAGGTTATTCATTAAAGATTAGGTTAATAATAGCTCATTTAAATAAAAAAAAAGTATTAAAATTCACTCATTTCTCCTCGTAATGAAGTTTCAAAAATATTTTTAAACTCTTTTTTTGGAATTTTTTCTCCTAAAAGATACATTAATTTGGCCAAAGCGGATTCTGTTGTAATATCATTTCCGTTTATAATTCCAATCTCTTTTAAGGCTATACTTGTTTCGTATTGCCCCATTATTACATTGCCAGATTCACATTGTGTAACATTAACAATATGTATTCCTTTTTGTATTCCTTTTTTTAATAAATTAATAAACCAAGGTTCGGTTGTTGCATTTCCTGACCCGTAAGTTTCAAGAACAACTCCTTCTATTTCGGGAATATTTAAAATGCTTTCCACTACTTTTTTAATTATCCCAGGAAATATTTTTAGGATAACAATGTTATTATTTAATTTTTTTCGAACCTTCAGTTTATTACTTAATTTTGGGCCACTAATTAATAACTTATTAAAATTTAAATGCACTCCGCTAATAGCTAATGGTTGATAATTAGGAGAGGTAAATGCTTCAAAATTTTCCGCATTTATTTTAGTAGTTCTATTTGCTCTATATAATTTATATTCAAAATACAAACACACTTCTGAAATAATTGGCAATCCATTTTCTTGCGAGGAAGCAATTTCAATAGAGGTTATTAGGTTTTCTTTTGCGTCGGTTCTTAAATCACCTATTGGCAATTGTGATCCTGTAAAAATTACAGGTTTAGTCAAATTTTCAAACATAAAACTAATTGCAGAGGATGTATAAGACATGGTATCTGAACCGTGTAAAACCACAAAACCATCAAAAATCTCATAGTTTTTTTCAATTATATCTGCAATTTTCACCCATGATTTTGGGTTCATATTGGATGAATCTATCGGGTTTTCAAATGAAATACTTTTTACTTTACAATTTAGCTGATTTATTTCTGGAATATGTTTTAATAACTTATCGAAATTAAAATTCTTTAACGCTCCTGTTTTATAATCTTTTAGCATTCCAATAGTTCCACCAGTATAAATTAATAGTATTTGAGGAATTTTTGCCATTTTGTCTTATTGTAAATTTTGGAATAATTTATGTTGTAAATTTACCAAATAATTACACATTAACTAAAAATAAAAACAATGATTGGATTTTATATTTTAATAGGAATTATATCCTTAATTAGCTGGCTAATTAGTAAACAATTAAAAAATAAATTTGCTTATTATTCTAAAATTCAACTTCAAAATGGATTAAGCGGTAAAGAAATTGCTGAAAAAATGTTACACGACAATGGTATTTATGATGTTAAAGTGATTTCTGTTGCTGGAAAATTAACCGATCATTATAACCCTGTAAATAAAACGGTTAATTTAAGTGATGTAGTTTATAATGAAAGAAATACTGCTTCAGCTGCTGTTGCAGCGCACGAGTGTGGGCATGCAGTTCAACACGCAAAAGCCTATAAATGGTTAACCATGCGGTCTCAATTAGTGCCTGCAGTAAATATATCTTCAAAATTTTCGCAATGGTTGGTTATTGGTGGACTTATTTTAGGTGCAGCTTCTGGAGATACTGGAATTGGATTTATGATTGCCGTAATTGGACTGATAATGATGGCAGTTGCTACTCTTTTTAGTTTTATAACATTACCTGTTGAATATGATGCTAGCAACAGAGCTTTAACTTGGTTAAAAAATAATAATATGCTAACCTCTACAGAACAAAACGGAGCAAAAGACGCTTTAAAATGGGCTGCTAGAACATATCTCGTTGCTGCTTTAGGTTCTTTAGCAATGCTTTTATATTGGGGACTTAAAATACTAGGAAATAGAAATTAAATAACTTTTACAATTTAATTTGTCTGTCAATTTGTTGATCTAAAGATATAAATGTTTCTGTACGTGCAACCCCTTTAATTGATTGAATTTCTTTATTTAGTAAATTCATTAAATGCTCATTATCTTTACATAGTATTTTTATGAAAATTGCCCAATCTCCTGTTGTGTAGTGACTTTCAATTACTTCAGGTATTTCTCTTAATCGTTTAATAGCTTCAGAATATTTACTTGCAGTATCCAAAAATATTCCAACAAACGCAAGAGTTTTGTATCCAACTACTTTTGGATTTATCACAAATTTTGAGCCTGCAATTAAACCAGATGCTTCTAATTTTCTTAATCTTTGATGAATAGCTGCCCCTGAAATTCCAACTTTTCTAGCAATACCTAAAATTGGAGTTCGTGCATTTGCCATTAAACTTTTTAGAATAATTTTATCTATACCATCAATATGTAATTCTTTTTCTTTCATTTACTACTTATTTGCAGGTAAATTTATAAAAAAAATAAAGGATTTGAAACCAAACCCTTTATTTTACTTTATGTTTTAAAAAAAATTAATCTTCTTCCTCTTCTTCTATAGGCAACAATTCAAAAGTGTCCATAAAAGCAGTAGTATATTTTCCTGCAATATAATCTGGATTATCCATTAATTGTCTATGGAAAGGTATGGTAGTTTTAATACCTTCAATTACAAACTCATCTAAAGCTCTTCGCATTTTATGGATAGCTTCTATTCTTGTTTGAGCAGTTACAATTAATTTAGCAATCATTGAATCATAATTTGGAGGAATAGAATACCCGGCGTACACATGAGTATCTATACGAACACCATGACCTCCTGGTGTGTGCAATGTTTCTATTTTTCCTGGTGATGGTCTAAAATTATTAAAAGGATCTTCGGCATTAATTCTACACTCAATGGAATGTAATTTTGGTAAATAATTTTTACCAGAAATTGGTATTCCAGCAGCTACTTTAATTTGTTCATAAATTAAATCGTAATCTATTACTTGCTCAGTAATTGGATGTTCCACTTGAATTCTAGTATTCATTTCCATAAAATAGAAATTTTTATGTTTATCTACTAAAAATTCTACGGTTCCAGCACCTTCATAACCAATGCTTTCTGCAGCTCTAACCGCAGCTTCCCCCATTTTTTTTCTAAGAGCAACTGTCATAAAAGGAGATGGGGCTTCTTCGGTTAATTTTTGATGACGACGTTGGATAGAACAATCACGTTCCGATAAATGACAAGCTTTACCAAAAGAATCTCCTATTACTTGAATTTCAATATGACGAGGTTCTTCAATTAACTTTTCTAAATACATTCCATCATTTCCAAAACAAGCGAATGCTTCTTGCCTAGCTGCATCCCAAGCATTTTTTAAATCTTCTTTTTTCCAAACTTCACGCATTCCTTTACCTCCTCCTCCAGCAGTAGCTTTTAGCATTACTGGATAAGTCATTTTATCTGCTAGTTTTTCTGCTTCTTCAAAAGATTCTAATAAACCATCTGATCCTGGAATTGTAGGAACTCCAGCAGCTTTCATTGTTTCTCTGGCAGATGCTTTATCTCCCATCTTATTAATCATATCTTCCGAAGCGCCAATAAATTTAATGCCATATTCATCGCACAATTTAGAGAATTTAGCATTTTCTGCTAAAAATCCATATCCAGGATGAATAGCATCAGCATTGGTAATTTCAGCTGCAGTAAAAATAGCAGTCATTTTTAGGTAAGACTCACTACTTGGTGCAGGTCCTATACATATTGCTTCATCCGCAAATCTAACATGTAAACTATCTGCATCAGCAGTGGAATAAACCGCAACTGTTTTTATGCCAATTTCTTTACATGTTCTAATAATTCGTAAAGCTATTTCACCTCTGTTAGCTATTAATATTTTTTTAAACATACTATTTGTAAGTTTCAAAGTTTAATAAATAATAATGTTAAAACTTATTAAAGTCTGGATTTAACATTATACTGGTTCTACTAAAAATATTGGTTGACCAAATTCTACGGGTGTTCCATCTTCCACTAAAACTTTAACAATTTTACCAGAAACTTCAGATTCAATCTCATTAAAAAGTTTCATAGCTTCTACAATACAAACAATAGAGTCTTCACTTACAATATCTCCGACTTCAACAAATACTGGTTTATCTGGCGATGGTTTTCTATAAAAAGTACCAATAATTGGTGAGGTTATTTCAATGTATTTTGAAGTATCTTCTTTTGTAGAGTCTTCAACTGGTTTTGATGTTTCTACAGGCGCTTGAGCTACAGGTGTTCCCATTGGCATTTGAGGCATCCCCATTGGTGCTTGCTGAACAATAGTAGTTTCTGTTTTTTCTGAGCCTGTTTTAATGGTGATTTTTATATCTTCCATTTCTAATTTTACTTCGTTTGCTCCAGATTTTGCAACAAATTTTATTAGATTTTGAATATCTTTTAAATCCATATCCGTTTGGTGTTAGTTATTAATATTTTAAGAATTATAGCCCCATTTATAATAAATAGCTCCCCAAGTGAAGCCACCTCCAAAAGAAGCAAAAATTATATTATCTCCCTTTTTAATCTGTTTTTCGTAATCAGCAAGTAATAATGGAATAGTTGCGGAAGTTGTGTTCCCATATTTTTCAATATTCATCATTACTTTAGAACTTTCTAAACTAATTCTATTAGCGGTTGCGTCAACAATTCGCTTATTTGCTTGATGTGCTGCTAACCAATTTAAATCTTGGTTTGTTAAATTATTTCTTTCTAATATTTTAACTGTAACATCTGCCATATTAAAAACAGCATTTTTAAATACAGTTTTACCATCTTGAAATACAAATTGTTCGCCTTTATCAATAGCTTCTTTAGTTATTCTATGTAGAGACCCTCCTGCTTTAACTTGTAAAAAGTCCCTTCCTACACCATCACTTTTTAAAATTTCGTCTTGTAATCCTAATCCTTCTTCATTTGGTTCAAATAGAACCGCTCCTGCTCCATCTCCAAAAATAATACAAGTTGCTCTATCGGTATAATCAATCATAGAAGAGCATTTATCTGCTCCAATTAATAATACTTTTTTATACCTTCCAGATTCAATATAACTTGATGCAACAGACATGCCGTACAAAAAGCTTGAACATGCGGCTTCTAAATCGAAACCAAAAGCATTAGTTGCACCTATCTGTGTTGCTGTATAAACTGCGGTTGAGGCGGCTTGCATATCTGGAGTTGCCGTAGAAACAATAACCAAATCAATTTCTTTTGGATCTAAATTCTTTTTTTCTAAAAGTTGTTTCGCTGCCTTTATGGCCATATAGGAAGTTCCTTTACCTTCTTCTTTTAATATTCTACGCTCTTTTATTCCAGTTCTTGAAGTAATCCAGTCATCATTGGTATCTACCATTTTTTCTAACATTGTGTTTGTTAAAACAAAATCTGGAACATATTTGCCTACTGCTGTTATTACTGCTGTGATTTTTTTCATAATTGATTATTATTACTAAAAAAATTGTTTCAAAGTAATGAAATTTATTTTGATTTAATTACGACTTTCGTCATTTTTTTAGCCATATTAAATGTTAAAAATAAAAAAAACCCTCAAGGTGAGAGTTTTTTAACCTTAATAAAAAAATTTATTAAGCTATGTTTTCTTCAGAATCAATAACTATTTGACCGCGGTAATATAATTTACCTTCATGCCAATGTGCTCTGTGATACAAGTGAGCTTCTCCGGTAGTTGGGTCAACAGCTACTTGAGGTGCAACAGCTTTGTAATGCGTTCTTCTTTTATCTCTTCTGGTTTTTGATATTTTTCTTTTAGGATGTGCCATTACTTGTATTTTTATCTATTAGTATATTCTTTAATTTATTCCATCTAGGATCAATATCCTTAATGTCTTTTTTATCTTTTAATTCTTTTGGTTCTAATTCTTTTAACTTATCTAAAATTTCCGATTTTAAAGTGCCGTCTACCACACCTGGATGAATTCGTTTTAAAGGTAAAGTTAACACAATAGATTCATAAATATATTGGGCAACATTTATCTTAAATTCACTATGCGGAATTATTAGTAATTCTTCATTTTCATTATTAAAGGTTTCTCCAAATTTTACAATTAATTCGGATTCTGATTTAATTGGCTGATGGTATAATTCATTGGTTATATCACAAGCTACTTCTACCCATCCTGAAAATGAAAAAATCAATTCAAACATAGTTGCTTTTTTAAAAAAATTTAGCTTTACTATTATATTTGAATCATTTAATTCATCGTAGTTAAAAAAATCAAAGAACTTTTTTTCAATTAAATAATCAAATTGATGTAATCCGTCTTTTAAACCAATAAAAGAAATGTCAAAGTCTTTTAAATCTTTCATTTAGATCTTCAATTTGAGCGTGCAAAGATATAAAATTATTAAACTAATTTCTATATTATATTCGAGAAATTTATTTATTTTATTTTTTTTCAGCTGTTTTTAATACGTTTTCGGTTAAAGAACGATATTCTTTACGTGTTTTATAAATTTTAACTGCTGTAAAAATAGCTTCTTTAAAGGAACTAACACTTGCAATTCCCTTGCCTGCAATATTATAAGCTGTACCATGGTCTGGTGAAGTTCTTATTTTATCTAACCCAGCAGTATAATTCACTCCTTCTCCAAAAGATAAAGTTTTAAACGGTGCTAAACCTTGATCATGATACATCGCTAAAATTGCATCAAAGTTTTTATAGCTTTCTGAGCCAAAAAAACTATCTGCTGCAAAAGGCCCATAAACTAATTTACCTGTTTCTTGGATTTTATCTATGGTTGGTTTTATAATTTCATCGTCTTCTAATCCAATAACTCCGTGATCTCCACAATGTGGATTCAAACCTAAAACAGCAATTTTAGGCTTAGAAATAGCAAAATCTTGAACCAAAGTTGTATATAAATTTTCTACTTTATTTGTAATTAATTCTGGCGTAATAGTTTCTGATACTTTTGAAATTGGTATGTGCCCTGTTATTAAACCAATTTTAAGTTCATCTGTCATTAAAATCATTAAACTTTCTCCATTTAGTTTATACTCTAAATATTCCGTATGTCCTGGAAATTGAAAACTTTCAGACTGTATATTATCTTTATTTATAGGTGCGGTTACCAAAACATCAATTACTCCTCTATTTAAAGCGTTTGTTGCTGATTCTAAAGACTTAAATGCAAATTCGCCAGCTATTTTTGTAGGTTTACCTATTTCAACAGGTATTTCTTCATTCCAAACATTTAAAATATTTAATTTACCATTTAGTGCCTTATCTGCATATTTAATTCCATTAAACTGTACATCTAAATGTAAATCTTTTTTATATGTGGATATTAATTTTGTATTACCAAATATAATAGGAGTACAAAAATCTAACATTCGTTTATCTAAAAACGTTTTCAGAATAATTTCGATCCCAACACCATTACAATCTCCTATAGAAATTCCTACTTTTATTTTTTCAATTTTATTCATAAATAAAGTTAATTATACTTATTTTTACACTTCAAAAGTAATCAATTAAATTGATAAAAATATGTTTACAGGTATTATTGAAAATCTAGGAGAAATTACGGCGATTGAACAAGAAAATGAAAATTTTCATTTCACCATTAAAAGTGATTTTACGCCGGAATTAAAAATTGATCAAAGTATTTCTCATAATGGGGTTTGCTTAACCATTGTTAAAATTGAAGGAGAAAATTATACGGTAACTGCAATAAAAGAAACTTTAGAAAAATCTAATATGCGCTTTTTAAAAGTTGGTGATAAAATTAATTTAGAACGCGCTATGAAATTAGGAGAACGGTTAGACGGACATATTGTACAAGGTCATGTAGATCAAATAGCTACCTGTATTAATATTGAAGATGAAAATGGAAGCTGGATTTATACTTTTGACTACGATACTTTAAAACAAAATATTACTATTGAAAAAGGTTCTATTACTATTAATGGTGTTAGTTTAACCGTTGTTAATTCAAAAAAGAACAGTTTTTCTGTGGCAATAATTCCTTACACTTTTGAAAACACTAATTTTCACACCTTTAAAATTGGCTCAAAAGTTAATTTAGAATTTGACGTTATTGGAAAATATGTAGCAAAATTATTAGAAAAATAACTAGCTCTTTTTTAATTTGGATATTCCATAAGCTGCTCCTGCAACTAATAAATAAGCAATACCTCCGTCAATTGGCAAACCAGGATTAGGTGGTGGTGCTGGAGGCGGTGGTACTTTATATGAATAAGCAGATATACTTATAAATAAAAAGCAGACGCTTACAATTAACAATCTAAATCTATTTTGGAAATGGGGTTTCAAAAATATTTTTTTAAAGGGGTTATTTAATTTGCTAATAATTGTTTTACAAACAATTTTAATAAACATTTTAACAACAAATTTACAATTAATTTTTAAACCACCAAAAAACCGTTAGTAATTTTAGGTTTGTAAAAAAAATAACTTAATAAAAAAAGCCTTGTATATCTACAAAGCTTTTTATTAATTGTGGTCCCACTAGGGCTCGAACCTAGGACCCTCTGATTATGAGTCAGATGCTCTAACCAGCTGAGCTATGGGACCTAAAACTGGGTGCAAAAATAACATATATTTAATTTATGTACAATATTTATTTCATAAAAATATTTTTAATTAATTATTTACCTTAGCCAAAATTAGTTAACATGCTTAAAACTTTCTATTTATTGTTAATATTAATGTTTATTCATTTAAATTTATTTAGTCAAAATTCTGAATTAGATAAACATAAATTTATGGATGATGTACAATTTGGAGGAGGATTTAACATTGGTGTTGGAAATAGTTATTCTTCTTTTTCTCTTTCCCCTAGTGCGATTTATAATTTTTCTGACCAGTTTAGTGCTGGGTTAAGTGTTACCTATGTTTATTTAAAAAACAAATCTGTTGGAAAGTCTAGAACAAACCTTTATGGAGGAAGTATTCTTGCTTTATATAAACCTATTAATTACCTGCAATTATCTACGGAATATGAAAATTTAAAGATTAATCAAAAATATACAAATGTTTATACTATTTCTCAATGGCAAAACTCCTTATATTTTGGAATTGAATATGTTACTGGTAATTTTTCTATGGGTTTGCGATATGATGTACTATTTGATAAGGTTAAAAATATTACCAATTCATCTGCCTTAAC
>DGOU01000179.1:0-9277 GCA_002390165.1 Lutibacter sp. UBA4458 | reverse complement strand
CCAGTTTTTAGAATTTATTTCTAAACCAAACTTTTTGATACTCTCTTTTTAAAATTAAAAAAGTTATTTGGTTAATGGTAGTTTCTAAATTTTTAGTGTTTAATGTTGCTAATTCTTTTTCAGACACGTCAATTCTGTACATTAAATTTAAATAATCATCATAATTATTGGTGAGTAATTTTAATAAAATGACGCTTAATGTTTCTTTTAATTGAACTGGAGTACTAGTCAAAACAAGAGATTCATTTAAATTTGCTAACCTAAAATCTTTATTTAATTGTTTTATTAAATTTTGATATAAATCTTCCTGTACCGCATTTTTAAATAACTCATCGGTATTTAGTATAGATAACATTAATTAGAACGTTTCATTAAATTTAATCCAAAGTTTTTAAGAATCAATTTCTTTTCTTCAGAAATAGAAAGTGTATTTAAAGTTTCAAAGGCTTTATTTGTATATATTTCAATTTCCTTAACCGTAATTTCATTCAGTTTATTCTTTTTGAATAATGCCGTAACCTCTTCCATCTTTTTATCATTTTCAACTTTAGAACTATATAACTGAATTAAACGTTGTTTATCTTCCTTTTTACCTACTTCCAAAGCTTTTAAATACAAAAATGTTTTCTTATTCTCTATAATATCTCCTCCTATTTTCTTACCAAAAGTTGCTACATCTCCAAAAGTATCTAAATAATCATCCTGTAATTGAAAAGCAATTCCAAGATTTAATCCAAACTGATAAATTTTATTAGCTTCTTCTTCATTAGTTTCTGCAATAATTGCGCCCATTTTCATTGCTGCAGCTACTAAAACGGATGTTTTATAAGTAATCATTTTAACATACTCTGCAATAGTAACGTTATTTTTAGTTTCAAAATCAACATCATACTGTTGCCCTTCACAAACTTCTAAAGCTGTTTTGCTAAACAAAATATTTAGTTTTTTATAAAGATTTGGGTCGTACTTTTCTAAATATTGATACGCCATAATCATCATAGCATCTCCTGACAAAATTCCTGTATTTACATCCCATTTTTCGTGTACGGTTGTTTTACTTCTTCTAATTGGAGCATTATCCATAATATCATCATGAATTAATGTGAAATTATGAAAAACCTCAATGGCAACAGCGGCATCCATTGCTTTTACAACATTCCCATTATATATATCGCAAATTAATAAGGTTAAAACGGGTCGTAATCGTTTACCACCTAATTGCAATATGTAATGTATTGGTTCATATAATTGTTTGGGTTCTTTTACTTTAACAATAGTATTTAAATAAAGTAAAAAGTCCTTTTTGTAGTTTTCAACGCTTTTCATTTAATTACAAATTTTGGTAAAAATAACGCTTTAAAATTACTTTTAAATAATTCTATATTTTTTTGTTGATTTAAAAAAATGTTATAATTTTGTACTATTAAACGAATTTAGTCAAAAAGAACAACTATTAATATTATGCCTTTAGAAAATACCCGAGATAAAATTTTAAATGTAGCAAACAAATTATTTAGCAGATTTGGATTTCATAAAACTTCAATGGATGAAATTGCCAAAATTTCTAGAAAAGCAAAAGGATCGTTATATTATCATTTTGCGAGCAAAGAAGATTTATTTAAAGAAGTAGTTTCTAATGAAATTACTAATTTAAAAAATCAATTATCTAATGTAATTCAAAATGAAAATCTTAATGCTTCCGACAAAATTAAATCGTATTTTATTGTAAGAATGGATGTGTTGCATAATGCTTCAAACTACCATGAAACTTTAAAAGCAGATTTTTTTGAACATTTCGATTTTATTGATGATTTAAGAAATGAATTAGATGAATGGGAAAAACAAAAAATAAAATTAATTATTGAACAAGGTATTAAAACAAACGAATTTGATATTGAAGGAGATATAAATGTATTAATAGATGTATATATTATGGTTTTAAAAGGACTAGAAATACCATTCTTTATTCAAAATAAATATAAAAGTTACTCCCCTTATTTTGATGATTTAACTAGAATTTTTAATAAAGGTCTAAAACCTTAATTTTTTTATTATAAACCGACTAAAAAACATTTTAAGTACAGTAGTATGAGTTTAATTTTACAACATATAACTAAACAAACAAAAGGAAATAAAAACCTTAGATTAACAACTTTATTTTCAGAAAACATTCTTAAAATATTAGGCTGGAAAATTGTAAGTGATTTTGAATTTCCTAATAAATCTGTCATAATATTTGCACCTCATACCAGCTACTGGGATGGTTTTTACGGAAAATTATTTTCTATGCAATTAAACATAAATTATAAGTTTTTGACCAAAAAGGAATTCTTTAAATTTCCTTTAAAATATTTTTTTAGAATCTATGGGTCTATACCTGTTTCTAAAAATAAAGAATACATAGATGAGGTTGTATCCTTATTTGATAAAAATAAGAACCTACATATTATAATTTCTCCTGAAGGACAATTAGCAAAAACAGATCATTGGAAAAAGGGATATTATTACATGGCAAAAAGGGCGAATATACCTATTGTTATTGCATTTATTGATTATAAAAAGAAAGAAATTGGAATTAAAGGAATTATTAAAAATATTAATAATGCAGATGAAACAATGAGTAGAGTAAATGAAATATATAGAAATGTAAAAGCAAAACATCCTGAAAAATTCACTTTAGATAAAAGGTATTAAAAAAAATAGTTAAAATTTAAGTATAACAGAAAGAAACAAAACATGAACAAAAAAATTAAACCAATAGTAAATTTAAAATGGATTATACTATTAATAGGCTTCACTTTTATATATGGATGCCAAACAAAAAACACAAAGGTTAATTCAGAAAATAATAACGCTGTTAATCCTATTAAAGTAACTGTTATAAAAGCAGAAACAAACGAAACTAGCAAACAATTAACCTATAATGGTAATGTAATTCCTAAAACAACTACTCCTCTAAGCTTTTTACTTCCGGGAACTGTAATTTCAGTAAAATATGATGAGGGTGATTGGGTGAAAAAAGGTCAAATATTAGCAGAATTAAATACCACTTCTTACAAAAGCGCTTATCAAGGAACCTTAGCAACTCAAAAACAAGCCCAAGACGCCTACAATAGACTAAAAACTGTACATGATAAAGGTAGTTTACCCGCAATAAAATGGCAAGATGTAACTGCAAAATTGGCGCAAGCCAAATCTGCAAATCAAATTGCGTTACAAAACCTAGCTAATAGTATACTTAAAGCTCCTTCAAACGGATATATAGGTATGCGAAACCTAGAAATTGGAGAAACTTCCGTTCCTGGAGTACCCGTATTTAACCTTGTTAATATTAATGAAGTTTATGTTAGAGTACCCGTTCCTGAAAATGAAATTAACAAAATAAAAAAAGGTCAAACTGCAAGTGTTGCTATTCCTGCATTGGGAAGTCAAATTTTTACAGGTAAAATTGAAAAAATTGGCGTTATTGCAAATCCAATTTCTAAGACATACAATATAAATATTAACATCCGCAACCAACAAAAGATTATTAAACCTGGTATGGCTTGTAATATTGTTATAAACACAAATTCTACTAAGAATAATATAGCAATTCCTTTTTCATGTGTAACCAAAGATGATAATGGACAAAGTTTTGTTTTTATAGTAGACCCTCAATCTAAAATTGCACTTAAAAAATTGGTAGAATTAGGTGCCTTCATCAATAATAAAATTGAAATACTGTCTGGAATTTCAACAGGTGAATTAGTGGTTACTGAAGGAAAACAAAAACTATCTAATAATGTAAAAGTAACTTTCTAACTATTGCGATGTTATTTAAAATCTATAAAAGTTAATTTAAGAATGAAAAAAATAAATATTATAGAAGCGGCGATGAAGCATTACCAAATCATTATATCTATGGTTGTAGTAATGATGATTTTAGGAATATTAGGACTTCTAAATATGCCTAGGCGTGAATTTCCTGAATTTACCATACGCCAAGGAATAGTTGTTGGAATTTACCCAGGTGCCACCTCTAAAGAAGTTGAAGAACACCTTACCAAAGATGTTGAAGATTACTTATTTAGTTTTGAAGAAGTTAGAAAAGCAAAAACATATTCTGACTCTAAAGAAGGCATGATGATTGTTTATGTAACACTTAATGACAATGTAAAAAATGCAGATAAATTTTGGTCAAAATTACGATTAGGGTTACAAGAACTAAAAATGCAACTTCCAGCTGGTGTAGTTGCTTTAATTGGAAGTAATGATTTTGGTGACACTTCAGCTTTGCTAATTACCATGTCTTCTGACAAAAAGAATTACAGGCAATTAGAAACTACTATGAAAGATTTAGAGACTCAAATTAGACAAATAAAGTCTGTTTCTAGAATGAAACGTTTTGGGACTCAAAAAGAAAAAATTTATATTTATGTAAAACCTGAAAAACTTACACAGTTCAATGTAAAACCTTCCAATATTTTAATGGCTTTTAAGCTACAAGATGCGCTTAATTATTCAGGAGAATTAGATAATGGAGATTTAGTTTTGCCAATACATTTACCACCACGATTTACATCCATAAAAGATTTAGAAGAACAAATAATTTATTCAGATCCACAAGGAAATATTTTGCGATTAAAAGATGTAGCTCGCATTGAAAAACGCTTTGAAAAACCATCAAAATTAATTCATAATAATGGAAATAATGCATTGGTGCTCTCACTTGAAATGCAAAAAGGAAATAATATTGTTCAATTTGGAAAAGACGTAAATGCAGTATTAAATAAATTCTCTAAAACAACGGATAAAGATGTAAAATTAAATATTATATCAAGCCTACCAAATGCTGTTCATGATTCTATTTCTCATTTTTTACTCGAATTTTTAATAGCAATAATAGCGGTTATTATTGTAACCATGATATTGTTACCTTTTAGGGTAGCTTCGGTAGCTGCTATATCTATTCCTGTTTCCATTCTAATTACTTTAGGAATTATGCAATTAGTTGGTATTCAGCTCCATATTGTTACCTTAGCAGCCTTACTTACGGTATTAGGAATGGTAGTAGATAATGCCATTGTTATAGTGGATGATCATATTGAAAAACTAGATGAAGGAGAAACTCCTTGGAATGCTGCTTGGAAATCTGGGACAGAGCTTTTTATTCCAGTTTTATCTGCCACCTTAGCAATAATAGCTTCCTTTATGCCATTGATGCTTTTTCTTCCAGGAATGGCAGGTGATTTTGTAGGAACATTCCCAGTTACAATAGCTATTGCTTTGGCAATCTCTATGTTAGTTGCAGTATTACTTGTTCCTTTTTTAAGCTATCTTCTAATAAAAAAAGGAGTTAAAAGAGAAGAAAATTTAGCAAAAAAGAAAAACGTATTAGAAACCTTGCAAAATTGGTACAACAAATCTCTTGATTTCACCTTTAAATATCCTAAGCTAACCCTACTAATGGGGCTATTATCACTAATTATAGGTGTATTATTCTTTTTAAATGTTGATCAAAAATTGTTTCCAGAAATGGAAAGAAATCAATTTGCAATAGAAATTTATTTACCTGAAGGTTCTTCTCTTTCTAAAACCGAAAAAGTAGTGGATAGTTTAGAAACCATTTTAAAATCGGATGCAAGAATAACCAATATAGCTAGTTTTATAGGAAATGGTTCTCCAAGATTTAATACGCTATATGCACCACATTTACCTGCTAAAAATTATGCGCAACTACTGGTAAATACAACCTCTAACAAGGCAACTGTAGAGGTAATAGATGAATACAGTAAAAAATACACTAATTTTTTACCTCAAGCACATGTAAAATGGAAGCAATTAGCTTTAGAAACATTTAAAGCACCTATTGAAGTTCGAATTTCATCAAATAATATAAAAGATTTAAAAAATATAGGAGATAAAGTCTCCAAAATTTTAAATCAAAATAAAAATATTACTTGGATTAGAAATGATTGGGCAGAAATGCGATCGGGTATAACAGTAAAACTTGATGAAAATAAAGCCAATAAATTAGGATATGCAAAATCACTTATTTCATCCTCGCTGCTAGTATCATTAGATGGTTTGCCTATTACTACCATATGGGAAAAAGATTATCCCATGAGTGTGGTACTTACAAAAGAAGAAAGTAAGAAGAAGAATATTAATGATTTAAAAAACCAATATGTTAGCTCACCACTTACATTACAATCATTACCATTACGTTCTATCGGAAAACTAAAACCAACATGGACAGAAGGAAATATTTCTCGAAGAAATGGGGTGCGTACACTTACAGTGATGGCAGATATTGATAGAAATACCGTTGCTTCCAGAGTTTTTTCTGCTGAACGCCCTAAAATTGATGCCTTAAAATTGCCTGAAGGTGTAACAATTAATTATGGCGGAGACAATGAAGCTTCTATTGAAAATTATTTACCTATGGGAAAATCGTTAGGAACAAGTGTTGTTCTTATCTTTTTTATTTTATTACTACAATTTAAAACCATTAGAAGAGCTTCTCTAATTATGTCAACTATGCTTCTTAGTGTTTTTGGTGCAGGTTTAGGGTTGTTATTATTTAAATATCCTTTTAGCTTCACCTCTTTTGTCGGTATTATTGGCTTAATGGGTATTGTGGTTAGAAATGGTATTATCCTAGTAGATTATGCAAGCCATTTGGTAATAACAAAAGGAATGTCTTATAGAGATGCAGGTTTAGCAGCTGGAAAAAGAAGAATGCGACCAATATTTCTAACCTCAATGGCTGCTGCTGTAGGTGTAATACCCATGATTATAAGTAGATCGCCATTATGGGGACCTTTAGGAACCGTAATTTGTTTTGGATTAATTTTCGGTATGATTTTAACCTTACTAATTCTTCCAGTACTTTACTGGAAAACTACAAGTAGCGAAGAACAAAAAACAATTGTTAAATAAAATAGCATTTAAAAAATGAATTTCTTAAAAATATATATATTATTATTTATTGGTTTAGTTACATTTCCTGCTTTAGCACAAAATATAACACTTGAAAAAAGCAAAAAATTAGCACTAAAAAACAATAGGATTCTTAAAGAGTCTAAATTAAAATTAGAAGCTTCAGAAAAAGTAAAACAAAATGCTTTTACCAAATATTTTCCAAAAATTAGCGCAAATGCTTCAGCAATTCGTTCTTCAGATTATCTTTTAGACATAAAAACTCCTGAAATGAACTTACCTGTGTATGATGGAAATCCTGCTAACATTGGTACTGCAACTCAGTTTGCCTATGTGCCACCAATAAGTATTCAGACCTTAGATTATGCAAATACTGCTCTTATTACTGCGGTACAACCTTTATACACAGGCGGAAGAATTAAAAACGGCAATAAGTTAGCTAAATTAGGTACAGAAATTAGTAAATACCAAGTAACTCTTTCTACCGATCAAATTTTAACAAAAACAGAAAATTATTATTGGCAATTGGTAGCTCTTAATGAGAAAAGTGTTACGCTTAATAGTTATGAAAAGCTATTACTTAGGCTACAAAAAGAAGTACAAGACTTTTTTGATGCTGGTATTGTTACTAAAAGTGATTTGCTAAAAGTAAAATTAGAATTAAATAAAGTAGAAGCAAATAAATTAAAACTTGACAATGGTACAGAAATGTTAAAAATGGTATTTAGCCAACACATTGGAATTCCTTATAAAAGTTCACTACAAATAAATGATTCTATAATTAATATACTTCCACCAGAAAATTATTTTATTAAACCTACCATTGGATTAAAAAACAGACCAGAATATAACATGTTAAATAAAGCCGTTGATGCTGGAGTTTTACAAAAGAAAATGGCTAAAGGCAAATTTTTACCTGAATTAGCAGTCGGTGCAACTGAATTATATTTAGATGCTTACAAACAAAAAAATAACTATGGTTTAGCTTTTGCAACCATATCTATTCCAATTTCTGATTGGTGGGGAGGATCTTATAAAATGCAAGAACATACCATAAAAATTAAAATAGCTGAAAATAATTTAGTTGAAAAATCAGAGCTTTTAAAACTACAAATAAACAAATCTTATATAAATTTAAAAAATAGTTACAAGCAAATTGAAGTTGCAAAAAAATCACTAAATCAATCCTTAGCATATCAAAAAGAACTAGAAGACAACTATGATGCAGGTTTAACAAGTACATCCGATTTATTGGAGGCAAGAGCAATAACCCAAAAAGCCAAAGATGATTTAATTGATGCAAAAAGCACGTATAAAATAAAAGTAGCTAACTATTTACTTTCTATCGGAAAAACAATAATGTAAAATAATGTGAAGGGAGTTTAAAAATGGATTTATGGAAAAAACAATAATTGAAAGGATTTGTGTTTTATCATATAATGAATCTTCGGATGTGAAAATTGATTCATTAATTCAAGATGATTTGAATTTTGACGACCTTGATTTAGCTGAATTATATATGGATTTGGAGGAAAAACTAAAAATCGCAATAGATTATAATTTATTTTATGAAATAAAAACCGTTGGAGATTTGATTTCGTATGTCAAAAAATTAATTAAAAAAAGATAGATGAAACAAAAAGTAGCTTTGGTATTATCTAGCGGTGGTTCAAAAGGACTCGCTCACATAGGAGTAATTAACGAACTAGAAAAACATAATTTTGAAATAGCATCTATTTCGGGATCTTCCATTGGCGCTGTTATTGGCGGACTGTATGCTATGGGTAAATTACCCGAATACACCAAATGGGTGAAAACTTTAAAGAAAAAAAATGTTTGGAATCTTTTAGATTTCACGCTTTCATCCAACGGCCTAATCAAAGGAGAAAAGGTATTTATAAAAATGAAAACATTTATTCCTGATATGCTAATTGAAGATATGAACATTCCTTTCTCTGCAATTGCAACAGATATCATAAATGAAAAAGAAGTGATTTTTTCTACCGGAAGCTTTTATGAAGCAATAAGAGCATCCATAGCAATACCTTCTGTTATAACACCCGTAAAATATAAAAACACTTTACTGGTTGACGGCGGCGTACTTAACCCTCTTCCCATAGAGTATGTAGTACGAAAAAATAATGACATTCTGATTGTTGTTAATTTATATGGAGAAAAAGTAGGGAAAATTAAAACTCCAAAATTAATAGATGGAAAAAATCAAGGCAATAATACCATAGATGGTTTAGTAAACAATATTAGTAAATTAATTAGCTCTGGTGATAAAAAAAGCTTAGGATATTTTTCTCTTCTAAATTTAGCCACACATGCCATGATTCATAAACTAACAAAAGAG
>DGOU01000019.1 GCA_002390165.1 Lutibacter sp. UBA4458 | reverse complement strand
ATAAAATCACCTTCAGGAGTTTCAATAACTGCTGGTACTTTTCTAACGGCTCCTAAAGCTAAAATAGCAACTTGTGGTTGGTTAATAATTGGGGTGCCAAAAACACTACCAAAACTACCAACATTAGTAACGGTATAAGTCCCTCCTTGAATTTCATCAGGTTGTAATTTACCATTTCTTGCTCTTACCGCTAAATCATTTACAGCTTTGGTCATACCAACCAAATTAAGTTGATCTGCATTTTTAATAACTGGCACAATTAAATTGCCATCTGCTAAGGCTGCTGCCATACCTAAATTAATAGCTTTCTTTTTAATAATTTTATCACCATCCACAGAAATATTTATCATCGGGAAATCTTTTATAGCTTTCGCAACAGATTGCATAAAAATCGGTGTAAAAGTTATTTTTTCACCTTCTCTTGCTAAAAATTTATTTTTTATCCTGTTTCTCCAATTTACAATATTAGTTACATCTACTTCAATAAAAGATTGTACATGAGCCGAAGTTTGTGTGGATGCAACCATGTGTTGGGCAATCAATTTTCCCATTCTGGTCATTTCAATAACTTCATCATTTCCATTAACAGAAACTGGAGTAGCTGTTTTTGGGGTAGCTACTGCAGGTTTAGATTCAACTTTTGCAGGAACTATTTCTTTTTTGATATTCGATTTTATTGCTGTTCTGTTACTTTCTAAATAAGCTAAAATATCCGTTTTAGTAACTCTATTATCTTTTCCTGTTCCAACAATGGCTTCTAATTCATCCATAGAAACACCTTCTTTTTCCGCAATATTTCTTACCAATGGAGAATAAAATTTACCTGTTTTAGAAATTTTATTTATTGTATCACCTTCAATAACTTCATCAATTTCTTTTTCTAGGTTTTCAACTTGGTTAGAAATATTATTCACCTCAGTTTGACTTTCAGATATATTATTTTCAACTTCTAAATTGTCTCCAGAAGTCTCAATAATTGCAATGGTATCTCCAACTTTAACAACATCATTCACTTCAAATTTAATTTCCAACAAAGTACCTTCTACTTCACTAGGTATTTCAGAATCTACCTTATCTGTTGCAATTTCAACAAGAGCTTCATCTAATTCCACAGTATCGCCTATGCTTTTTAACCATGATGTTATGGTTGCTTCTGCAACACTTTCACCCATTTTAGGAAGTTTAACTTCAAATTTTGCCATTGATTATTTTTTTAGTTCAGGTTCGCAAATTTACAAAAAAATAGAAGGTATTAAAGTCAATAACAAAAACGATTTATTATTTTATGTCAAATTAATAATTTTACAGCTAAAAACAATAGTCAATTTACAATTTTATCATTTTTTAAATGTAATATTTTAAGAATTTATAAAAAACACACCATAATTTACTTTTTTTGAACAAAAAAGATTTCTTATGTAACTTTTATTGCTTTCATTTTCTCTTTTTTAATTATAAATACATAATGTATTTATTTATATAATTGATTTACAGTATTTTAAACATTTTTAAACATTGATATAAATCATATATTGTTTTTATAAATGTAATTATATTTACATTAATATTTAAAACAAACAATATTTAATATTTAAATTATGAAAAAATTACTTTTAAACTTAGGACTTATTTTATTTTCATTTGCAGTGTTTATTAGCTGTACACATGACGACACACCAATAGTTACTCAAGCAGATCCTGGAGTTGGATCTAGTACAGATGAATTATTAGTGAAAAAATTCTCAACTACTCCAATATTTGATGGAGATATTGATGAAGTATGGAAGGAAGCAAGACCTTTATTAAATTCGGCAACTGTTTTGCCAGCAGGGGATAGAATCATTCCCTTAAACGGCTCTAGCAACGGGGATACATCTTTAGAACCTACAGACTTAATGGATCCTTACACAGGTGAAAGCTACAAGTATTCTTTACGAGGTGGGCATGATGGTGAATATTTATATTTACTATTTGAATGGGAAGATGAATCAGATAGTAAAGATAGACAATCTTGGTTTTTCAATACAGAAACTAGCAAATGGCAACAAGAAAATAAATATGCAAATCATAAAAACGACAAATATTATGAAGATAAATTTGCCATGATGTTCCCTATAAAAGTAAATGGCAATTATCCTGAAGGATTTGAAGGAGGAACTTGTACAGTAACTTGTCACGGTGGCTTAACAGAGCCTCAACCTGGTGAAAAAGTTACTAGACACTACATGAAAAATGAAGGTGAATTAGCTGATCTTTGGCATTGGAAACGTGATAGACATGCATTGGCTGAAGGTGTTGATGATGGTTACGTTCAGTGGGAAGATGACTTTGGTAAAGCTTCAGCTAACGGAAGAAAAAATGATGAAGGAGTTGGACCTTATAGTACTTCAATGAAATTTACAGACCCTTTAACTGATTTAAGTGGACCTAAATATGTAATACCTAACAAAACTAACTACTATTGGATTGCCCAAGCTGAGATTGATAATGGTTCAGCATTAGAGGTTACTGGTATTGCTGCCGACGGTATTTTAACCTTATCGGATGGATCCGTAATTGACCCCAACGGAGACCCTTCTTATTCTCAAGGTTTTGGTAACAAAAGAATGCCAAGCATAATAGTAAATCCAGGTGGACAAGGAAACGACCATAGATCTGAAGTAAGAGTAAAATCTAGTCACACTGGTTCTGGATGGCAATTAGAAATTAGAAGAAAATTAAATACAGGAGATCCAACAGATGCTGATTTTTCCCCTGGACAATCTATCCCTTTTGGTTTAGTAATATTTAACAATGCTGCTATTGGACACGCACAGTCTAATTTCAAAACCATGAAAATCGAATAATAATCTTTCTATTAAAAGTGCAGGTTTAAATAACCTGTACTTTTAAATAAAAAACAAAAGATTATTTAATTAAAAAACTTAACAATGAAAAAAATATTTCAAATATTAATCATCGTATGCGGAGGCTTACTAATGAATTCATGTTATTATGATGCCTATCCTGAGTATGAAGATGTTATTATAGATGATGATGGCGGAGATACTGTAATAATATCTTATCAAGATGATATAGTTCCACTTTGGAGTCAATGTGTTGGATGCCATAACGGAAATACACCTCCTACACTTAATACAAATTCATTTGCCAACTTGTTAAATGGTTATGTAACACCTAATGATGCAGATGGAAGCATACTTTACAAATCTCTTTTAGGAACAGGCGGAGTTTCTTTAATGCCTCCTGGATCAGCATGGTCACAAACTAAAATTAATTTGGTTAAAACATGGATTAATCAAGGAGCTTTAAATAATTAACCTATAAAAGATACACATGAAAAATTATATACAAATACTTTTTATTTTATTGGTTTTACCTTTTGTTGCTTTTGCACAAGATGATGAAACCAAAAAGGAAAAGGTTAAAGAAAAATTAGAAAGACCTGCGTTTGAAAGTGCATCGCTTATTGACAATCCAACAAATGTGTTGTTCAATAAAAATGCATTAGAAGTTCAAATGTCTCATAGATTTGGATTGGTAAATGGAGGAACTAATGATTTAGCTGGTTTTTGGGCTCCTTCAAATATTAGAATTGGATTATCATATGCAATTCACGAAAGGTTAACTATTGGATATGGAACAACTAAATTTGATCGTTTACAAGATTTTAATTGGAAAGTTGCATTGTTAAGACAAACACGTTCTAATAAAATGCCTGTAAGTGTTTCTTATTATGGTAATTTTACTGTAAATGCACGTGAAAAAGAAAATTTCACCAACTTACAAGATAGATATTCCAACTTTAACCAATTAATTATTGCACGTAGATTTAGTCCAAAACTTTCTTTACAAGTAGCTCCAAGTGTTTCACATTTTAATATTGTTGAAAACACCATGAGAAATGACATGGTTGCAATTGCTTTTGGTGGCCGCTATAAAATTAGTGCTCAAACATCTGTAATTGTTGACTATACACAGCCAATAACTGAATTTTTACAAGACAATCCACATCCTGGTATTAGTTTAGGTGTTGAATTTTCAACATCAGCTCACGCATTTCAATTATTTGCTACCAATTACAATGGTTTAGTTGCTCAAAAAAATATTATGTTTAACACAAATGATTTCTTTAAAGGAGATTATTTAATTGGATTTAATATTACTAGAGTTTACAATTTTTAGATTATTTGAATCAACCTAAACAGTAAAGCAAAATTCTAATTATATTTTGTTTTACTGTTTTAAAATATCTACTAACATTATGAAAACTAAAAAAGGCAAACAAATCTCAAGAAGAAGTATTCTACCTATTTTAGGAAGTGTATTATTAATTCCTTTTTTAGGGTTTGGAAAATCTTCCAAAGGAGAATCTACTCTATCAAATCTAGATGATGAAGAATACCAAACTTTATTAAAACCTGACGGCACTGCTGTAAAAGTTAAAGTTAGCGCTTTAAAAAACGCAAAAATTATTAAGAAAAATATTTCTAATAATTCGTTCCTAAATTGGTTAGGGAGAAAACTTTAATTTCATTTCATTTAATTACTACTACTTATGAAAAACAATAAAACTAATTCAAGACGTAAATTTCTTGACAATGGGCTAAAAATAAGCTTAGTAACTGCAATTAGTGGATTAGGACTTTCTAAACTAGCTTCCAAATTAAACGCACAAACTGAAAATAATTCAAGTGGAAAAATGGAGTTAATGACAACTGATGGAACTATAATTCAAGTAGACTCATCAGAAGTTATGGAAATGGATAATTCTAAAAAACATGAAGATTACAACATAAGAGAAGGAATGCCAAACCGAAAATTTGTAATGGTTATAGACTTGGCAAAATGTAAAAATGCCTTGAAATGCCAAACTGCTTGTAATAAACACCATTATATAACAGGAGATAATGCTTGGTTAAAGATTTATAAAATGCAAGAATCTCTTGATACTGCACCATATTGGATGCCAACAACTTGTATGCATTGTGATCATCCAGCTTGTGTTACAGTTTGCCCTGTTGATGCAACATTTAAAAGAAAAGATGGCTTAGTTTTAATTGATAATGAACGTTGTATTGGATGCCGTTTTTGTATGGCTGCTTGCCCATATTCAACACGAGTATTTAATTGGAGCGAACCAAACCAAGGTGAAATTACCATGAATATGGAAATGGAACACAAAACATCAAATAAATCAGTAGAACACGCAGGTTTACCTAGTATAAAAGGAACTGTCGATAAATGTGATTTTTGTCCACATGCAATAAAAGAAAATGAGCTACCTCACTGTGTTTCTGCTTGCCCTAATGGTGTTTTCTATTTTGGAGATAAATATGAAGATACCGTAACAAATGGAGATGAAACACTTCGATTTAGTAAATTATTAAAAGATAAGGCAGGTTATAGAATTATGGAAGGTTTAGGAACAGAACCAAGCGTATATTATTTACCTCCAACAGATAGGCTAGTCAATTTTGAAGATGGCTTAAAAGATTACAATGAATTTCAATCTGTTGAAAAACCTGAATAATTATGAAAAATTACGATAAACTTATTAGCGACTTAGTACCAAAAAAATTTGGCAAACTAGGTGTTATATGGACAAGCTCTCTGCTTGTGATAATAATTATTGGAATAGTTGCTTATATAGATCAACTAATTAAAGGACAGGTTGTTACTAATATGCGCGACTATGCTTTATGGGGAATTTACATTTCAAATTTTGTCTTTTTTGTAGCCACAAGTTTTGTTGGTTCAGTAACTGTAGCTATTTTAAGGTTAACACATAATGAATGGAGAACACCAATAGTTAGAATTGCTGAAATAATTACTTTAGCTGCAATTGTAATGGCAGGTATTACAATTATGATTGATATGGCCAGACCAGATAGATTATTAAATTTATTTATTCATGCACGACTTCAATCCCCAATTACTTGGGATGTTATTATAATACCAACTTCCATAGCAATTAGTTTCTTATTGCTTTATTTTCCATTAATTCCAGATTTAGCAATTCTTAAAGATCATTTTAAAGATGAAAGTCCATTTTTGAGTAAATGGTATGGTAAATTATCATTAAATTGGACAGGTAGTAAAGCTCAAAAAGCAATCCAAACAAAATCAATTCAAATTATTGCTTTAATGATTATTCCAATTAGTTTAATTCTTCAAACCGTTGATGCTTGGCTGTTTTCAACTACTTATAGAATAGGCTGGGATAGCACCAATATGGGAGCATATTTTATATCAGGAGCATTTGTTGCAGGTATTGGAGCTTTAATTACTGTTATTTACGTTGTAAGAAGAGTTTATAAACTTGAAAATTATATTACTGAATTCCACTTCGATAAATTAGGAAAACTACTGGTATTAGCTTGTTTAACTTATTTATACTTTAATATTAATGAATATTTAATACCCGTATTCACAGCTAAAAAAGGAGAACTTGAGCATTTAGACGTCCTATTTACAGGGCATTACGCATTTCTGTTTTGGTTCGTAATCATTGGTGGATTAATAATTCCATCTATTGTACTGTTATTTAAAAAAGGAAGAAAACCACTACCAATGTTTATTATAGGTTTAGTAGTGGTTATTGCTTCTTGGTGGAAACGGTATTTAATTGTAACACCTACATTATTACACCCATTTATGCCTATACAAGGTGTACCAGAATCTTGGCATCACTATTTCCCAAGTATTCATGAATGGTTAATTACACTTGCTACACTTGCTATGGCATTGCTAATTATAACAATGTTAGTTAGATATTTACCAGTTATTCCTATTCAAAAAACTGCAGATGAGCAAGAATTGTTAAAAAACGTAAAAAACACCAAATCATGAAAAATCAATTAAACATTCGTCACTTTTTTCTTGTATTATTAAGTGTTTTTTGTATCTCTTCAAATTTTGCGCAAAAAACAAAAAAAAGCAAGGTTAGATTGAAAGCGCAATATGTTAAAATAATGAACGGTGAAATCTATTTTGATATTAAAGCTTCATCAAAAGTGAAAAAGAAAAATGTTGATGTTGCTAATATTGAAATAGCAGTTTATAATGAATTTGATGATGAAAAAGTTAAAATAGGTAAAACAGTCACCAATATGAAAGGTGAAAGTAGATTTGTGATAAAAAACAGAAATAGTATTAAAGCAGATTCAACTAACATTTATGAAATTTCCTTTTCATTTAAAGGAAACGACACTTACAAAAAAGCTAAAAAAAGTATTAGTTTTAAAGATGCCTCAATAGAAGCTAAACTAATTACTAAAGACAGTATTAATTACATAACCGCAACCTTATTAGATAAAAGTACCGGAAATCCTATTTCAGATGAGTCTCTTGACGTTCAAGTTAAACGACTTTTTAAACCTTTAAAAATTGGTGAAGAGTTTAATAATACAGATGAAAATGGCACTATTCTTGTACTTATTGAAGAAGGTATACCTGGTGTTGATGGAAACTTAACTTTTGAAGTAGTTCTTAACGATAATGATGACTTTGGAACTGTAAAAGCAATAGTAAAAGCTCCTATTGGAGTTCCAATTGTAGATGAGTCTACATATGACCAAAGAACTATGTGGTCGCCTAGAAATAAAACACCTCTATTCTTACTGATATTTCCAAATATATTGATAGTTGGTATATGGGGTTTAATTATATATTTAATTGCTAATTTATTTAAAATAACAAAATCTTAAAACTTAACAACCATGAAAAAAATTAAAATTTTAACTATTATCGGAGTCATTACTTTTGCATTATACTCTTTCACTACGCTAGTACAAGAGGAATGGAAAGTACCTGCAAAATATGAAAATATGAAAAACCCAATAGATGCAGATACTGATGCAGCAATTGGAAAATCACTATACACTAAACATTGTAAATCTTGTCACGGTAAAGAAGGTTATGGAGACGGCACAAAAGCAGATGAATTAGAAGGAGAATTAGGAGATTTTTCTACTGAAGAATTTCAAGAACAAAGTGACGGTGCATTATTTTATAAAACTACAATTGGTAGAGATGACATGCCTGAATTCACTAAAAAAATGCCAGATGATGAAGACAGATGGCTAATTGTAAATTACATGAGAACTTTAGCTGAATAATATTTTTACTAGCTATTTAAAATATTAAAGCCTCAAACAATATAAACTGTTTGAGGCTTTTTTTAAATTCTAGAATCAAAGTTATATTGTCATTGAAAAAATTCTTGTATCTGGTTTATTTTCAATTAATCGTAAATCAAAAGCCATACAAACATTACGTACAAACATTCTTCCCTCCTCTTTTACTATAATTTTGTTTTCAGAAACTTCAATTAAATTATCATCAATAATTGCTTGTAAACGATGAATAATTTCTGACTTAACTTTTTCATCCAAACCAATTTTCCATTCAGTTTCTAAATTACACATTAAATTTAAAATGTGCTTTCTAATAATTAAATCGGTATCCGTTAATAAATGACCTCTAAAAACAGGCAATAATCCTTTATTTACCCTTTCCGTATAATCATCCACATCTTTTTCATTTTGCGCAAAAGCATACCAAGAATCGCTTATTGATGACATTCCTAAACCAATCATAAGCTCAGTTTTACCAGCAGTATAACCCATAAAATTACGATGTAATTTTTTAGTTTCCATAGCTTTATGAAGTGAATCGCTTGGTAACGCAAAATGATCCAT
>DGOU01000154.1:8995-11874 GCA_002390165.1 Lutibacter sp. UBA4458 | reverse complement strand
TTAAAGAAAGCTCTTTAATTAACTTATAAGATTTTTTAAACCAAGCAAAAATTAAAACCCAAAGTAAACCAAAACCAAACCAATACACACCAAATTGAGCAATTTTTACCTCCATTAATGCTGCTTTACTAAAAATATACACATTAGAAACTGCAACAACAGAAATTAAAGCAAATAAAATACCTTTGGTTGTATCTGAAAATTTCATACACCAAAGGTAATTTTAAAAAATTTTAATAAAGCAACTTTAGTTTCTTGCTAATAGAATGCAAATCTTTTTACTTGAGCTACATAACGTGCTAAACGCATAACTTGATGACTATAACCATATTCGTTATCATACCAAACGTATAATATTACATTTTTTCCATCGTTATTCGCAATAGTTGCGTGGCTGTCAAAAATTGCAGGCGACGAAGTACCAACAATATCGGATGAAACCAATTCATTGCTTAACGAATATTTAATTTGCTCCACCAAATTACCTTCTAATGCGTTTTTTTTCATAATTTGATTAACGGTTTCTTTGCTAGCAGCATTTTCTAATCGTAAATTTAAAATTGCCAAAGAACCATTTGGTACGGGAACTCTAATAGCACTTGAAGTAAGTTTACCTTCAAAAGATGGTAATGCTTTTGAAACCGCTTTACCTGCTCCAGTTTCCGTTATTACCATATTTAAAGCTGCAGCTCTACCTCTTCTATATTTTTTATGCATATTATCCACCAAATTTTGATCGTTTGTATATGCATGTATAGTTTCTAAATGACCATTAATTACCCCAAAATTATCTTCCATAACTTTTAAAATAGGTGTAATTGCATTAGTTGTACACGAAGCTGCAGAAAATATATCTACTTCATCTGGTTTGTATTCTGCTTGATTAACTCCATAAACAATATTAGGAACTCCTTTACCCGGTGCAGTTAAAATAACTTTAGAAATTCCTGTAGCTTGTATATGCCTACCTAAAGCTTCTTTATCTCTAAAAGCACCAGTATTATCAATTAAAAGTGCATCATTAATTCCATAAGAAGTATAATCGATATCCTCCGGATTTTTTGAGGATATTATATGTACGGTGGTTCCGTTAATAATTAATGCTTTATTATCAATATCCGTACTAACTGATCCAGTAAAATCACCATGAACAGAATCGTTTCGTAATAGGGCAGCTCTTTTTTCTAAAATAGATTCATTTATTTCTCCTCGGACTACAATTGCTCTTAAACGTAATAATTTACCTTTTCCCATTTTGGTCATTAACTCACGAGCTAATAACCTTCCTATTCTACCAAAACCATATAATACCACATCTTTTGGTATGTTTCCATTTTCAATTTTTCCTGCAAGTAATTTTTCTTCTACAAAATCATTTAAGTTTGGTTTTTTATTTTCTAAATGATATTCATAAACTAATTTTCCCAAATCAATTTTTGAAGGAGATAACTTATGTTTTTTAATTTCAGTTGCAATTGCAACAGCATCAAAAATTGAAATTGGTTTTTCAACAAAATCACTTGCATACTCTACTAAATTAAGTATTTCGCTAACATTTCGGTCAAGTAGTTGATTTCTAAATAGTACCAATTCAACAGTATCATCATACCATAAATCGCTAATTATTCGAATTAATTCTACGGTTGCTCTTCTTCTTTTTGTCTGAAAATCGAGTTCTTTTTCGTAAAGTTTGTTATAAGTCATTTTTTTATTGTGTTGTCGTTTTGGTGCAAAAGTACCAATTTCAAACGTTTTCGCAACACATGTTAACAAAAAAAAATCCTTTTCAAAATGAAAAGGATTTAATTGACCATTAATTTAAGAAAATTAATTTATCTAAATATATATCGTTCTTTTTGTCCGTTTAAATTCATCATCTCAATATAAAGCACTTCTCCTTGCACTCTATTAGATATAAGTTTGTTCACATCTTCAACAGAGCTTACTTTTTTATCATTAATAGCGGTAATTATATACCCTTTTTGAACTCCATAATGTTTCAATTCTTCATTTTCAATAGCTGCTATTTTTACACCATTAGAAATATTAATCTTTTTTAAATCACTATTATTTATATTTTCCAAAGTTAACCCGAGAGTAGAAATTGCGGTTCTGGTATTTTTTGACAACGTAACTTTGGTAGTCTTTTTAACACCTTTTCTTAAATAGGTAACATTTACATTATCATTTGGTCTTTTTGTATTTAAATAACCTGTTAAATCTGCAAAGGAATTAATTTTAATGTTATCCACTTTAGTAATAATATCTCCTTTTTCTAAACCAGCTTTTTGAGCTCCAGATTTATTAGTAACATCTGCAACATAAAATCCTTCCGTAAAATCAATTCCTAAATTTTCAGCGGCTTTATTAGTTAATTCGCCACCTCTAACTCCTAAAATTCCTTTATCTACTTTACCAAATTCCATTAAATCTTCTACTACTTTTTTGGCTATGTTAGAAGGTACAGCAAAGGAATATCCAATAAAAGAACCTGTTTGAGAAGAAATTGCGGTATTTATACCAATTAATTCACCTCGTGTATTTACTAAAGCTCCTCCACTATTTCCAGGATTAACTGCCGCATCTGTTTGAATAAAAGAATCAATATTTACATTTCCAGCTAAATCTCTACCTTTTGCACTTATAATTCCGGCTGTAACCGTTGAAGTTAAATTATAAGGATTACCAACTGCTAAAACCCACTCTCCTACTTTAGCAGCATCAGAATCGCCAAAAATAATATATGGTAATTTTTTAGCTTCAATTTTAATTAAAGCAATATCATTAGTAGGGTCAGCACCAATTACTTTTGCGGTATATACTTTTTTATCATTTAAAGTCACTTCAAGTTCCGTTGCATTTCTAATTACATGGTTATT
>DGOU01000154.1:0-8987 GCA_002390165.1 Lutibacter sp. UBA4458 | reverse complement strand
CCATTTTGTTGACCATAAAAGAAGGAAGCAAATGGATCTCGAACCGATTTAACAGAAGTATTTTTTACGTGAACCACAGAATTAAGCGTTTTTTCTGCTGCAACCGTAAAGTCGGTATTTTCAAATGAAGCTGTGGTTGCATTTGTTAAACTTGTATTAACAACAGCTGGATTAGTTTTAACTGCTTTTTCAATTACAACTTGAGGTTTCTCCATAAATAATTTATAAGCACCTAATGTTATAGCGCCACCTAAAGCTGAAAACAAAACAATACTTACTACTTTTTTCATCTTATTATATTTTTAAATTACTATTCAAAATTATAACTAATTTTAATTAAAAAAATCACTTTAACGCTTTGTTAACGCGTATTTAACGGTTTTTAACATTTCAACATTTCTACACTATTTATTTAAAATAACTAGTACTAATTTTAGTACATTTGCAATAATGAATTTACTTTTTTACAAATATCAAGGAGCAGGAAACGATTTTATTATGGTAGATAACAGATTGTTATCCTTTCCTAAAAACAACCAAAACATTATTAATAATTTATGTGATAGAAGATTTGGCATAGGAGCTGACGGTTTAATTTTATTAGAAAACTCTAATACTTACGATTTTAAAATGATTTATTTTAATGCGGATGGAAAAGAAGGAACTATGTGTGGTAATGGCGGAAGATGTATTGTGGCTTTTGCAAAACAACTTAAAATTATTGATGTTAAAACAAATTTTGAAGCCATAGACGGCATCCATTTTGCTTCTATAAAAAATGATTTGGTTAGTTTACAAATGATGGATATTAACCATATAGATATTTTTAAAACACATACATTTTTAAATACTGGATCGCCACATCATATTACTTTTCAAGATAATATTAATAACATAAACGTTAAAGAAGAAGGTTCTAAAATAAGATATGGAAACCCATATTTTGAAGAAGGAACTAATGTTAACTTTGTAGAGCAAATAAATGACAACTCCTTTAAAATGAGAACTTATGAACGTGGTGTTGAAGATGAAACATTAGCCTGCGGAACAGGAGCTACAGCAGTTGCAATTGCAGCAAATAAATTAAATAAAACCAAAGATAACCATGTTAAACTTTCCGTTTTAGGAGGGAATTTAGAAGTCTCTTTTAGTAAAGAAAAAGACTCCTATAAAAATGTATTTTTAACAGGACCTGCGGTAAAAGTTTTTAAAGGAAATATTACGCTATAATGGCTACTTTACACGGAAAAAATTGTACACTTAGAGCTTTAGAACCTGAAGATATTGATTTTTTATTTTCTACTGAAAACAACGAAAATTATTGGGAAGTTAGCAGTATGCAAATTCCTTATTCAAAATATATTTTACAAAAATATATTGAAAATGCACATCAAGATATTTACGAAGCAAAACAATATAGGTTTGTTATTTGTAATATTGAAAATCAGCCTATTGGAATGATAGATTTGTTTGATTTTAATCCGCAACACAAACGAGTTGGAATTGGAATTTTAATTCTTCCACAATTCCAAAATAAACAATTTGCCTCTGAAGCACTTGAATTAATTATAGATTATGTTTTCACTTATTTAGATTGCCATCAAATTTATGCAAACATAACTGAAGATAATTTTAAAAGCATTTCCTTATTTGAAAAATTTAATTTTGTAAAAGTAGGTTTAAAAAAAGATTGGGTTTATACAAATTCAACCTTTAAAGATGAATTTTTATACCAATTAATTAAAAAAACTAATGAATCTTAAAAAACTTACTCTTTTAATAATCGGCCTATTAATAATAACCGCTGGTATTTTATTTTATAGTTATTATAATAAAATATACAACCCAAATGTTATGGAAACAGGATATGTATATATCCCTTCAAATAGTAATTTTATTGAAGCTCAAAGTTTAGTTCGGCCATTTTTAAAAAGAGTTAAACCATTTGTTTGGGTAGCAAATAAAAAAAAATACACTAACCATATAAAACCCGGGAAATATCATATTTTAAAAGGAATGAATAATAATGATTTGGTTAATTTATTACGAAGTGGTAATCAAACTCCCGTTATAGTTTCTTTTAATAATCAAAATTCCTTAAAAAAATTAGCAGGTAGAATTTCTCTCCAAATTGAAGCGGATTCCATTAGCCTTTTAAAATCTTTTACAGATAAATCATTTATAGCTAAATCAGGATTCAACAACTTAACTACATTAGCAATGTATTTACCAAATTCTTATGAATTTTATTGGAATACTTCTGCAAAAACATTTAGAAATAAAATGTACACTGCTTATAAAAACTTTTGGAATGCTAAACGATTGGCAAAAGCCAAAGCAGTTGGTTTAACGCCAATACAAATTATTACTTTAGCTTCTATTGTTCAACAAGAAACAGCAAATATTGCTGAAAGACCAAAGGTTGCACGTTTATATTTAAATAGACTTCAACATAATTGGCCTTTACAAGCAGATCCCACTATAATTTTTGCAATAAAAAAGAAAGATAATAAACACTCTGTTATTAAACGAGTTTTAACAAAGGATTTAGAAATTAATTCGCCATACAATACCTATAAAAATATAGGATTACCACCAGGACCAATAGGAATGCCAGACATTTCCTCAATAAATGCAGTTTTAAATCCAGCTAATCATAAATATTTTTATATGTGTGCGAGTGTAACTAAAATTGGCACTCACGAATTTGCAAAAACTTTGGGGCAACATAACAGAAATGCTGTTAAATATCAAAATTGGTTATCAAAACAAGGGATTAACCGCTAATTAAACAATTTTATTTTAGATAATAATTACTATTACAAACGTATTTTAACTCATTTATCTATTATTTTTTTATCAACGAAAACGTTATATTGTTAACAATCTGTTAATTAGAAATCTAAAAATCTTATATTTATTGCAAAATAAAAAAAATTGAGTACATTTGCACCGCAAAATTTATAAGGAATTAAAACCTTTAGATGATGAAAAAAATATTATTATTATTTAGCTTATTTGCTTTAGTAATTATTATTTCAAGTTTTTCAAAAGATGGTAAAACTAGAGATATTAGTTTATTACAACCTAACTATACCAGTACAGTTCCTACAAAATTAGAAAGTATTTATAATCCTGTCAATATTCCATTTGTTGGTAATTCATTTACTGGATTTAAAGAAGCAGTTGCTTTTAAAGAATCACAAGGTAAATACAACACGGTTAATAGCTTAGGATATTTAGGAAAATATCAGTTTGGTAGAACCACGTTAGAACGATTTAATATTTACAATACACACCATTTTTTGCAAAACCCTGCATTACAAGAAGATGCATTTATAGCTCTTTGCTCGGTAAATAAATGGATTTTAAGAAAAGATATTAGACGAAGCACTGGTAAAACAATAAACCACATTAAAATAACTGAATCAGGTATTCTTGCAGCGGCACACTTAGCAGGTGCAGGAAACGTAAAAAAATACCTTAGAAGCAATGGTACTATTAGCTTTAAAGATGCTTATGGCTCTTCCATTCAACATTATTTAAAACAATTTTCAGGTTATGACACTTCTATTATTGAAGCATCAAAAAAACCTGTTTTATAATATTATTTATTTTGGTTATAAAAAAAGCGTAAACAAATGTTTACGCTTTTTTTATTCTTTATGAATTATAAATATAGTAGGTTTTTTATACAAATCGGGGTGTTCATTTTTCCATTCCTTAACAGTTAAGGTTTTAATGTATTCATCTTGAAGGGTAATATTACAAGCTACACAAAATTTAGTACTTGGTGTTAAAACACTTTTTAAATCATTAAACATTTTTTCATTTCTATAAGGCGTTTCAATAAATATTTGAGATTGTCCTTTTTCTTTAGATAATTTTTCTAAACTCTTAATCGCTTTCTTTCTTTCAGAATTATCAATTGGTAAATAACCATTAAACGCAAAATTTTGTCCGTTAAAACCCGAAGCCATCATAGCCAACAATATAGAAGATGGACCAACTAGAGGAACAACTTTAATATTTTTTTGATGTGCTAATTTTACAATTACAGCTCCTGGATCTGCTATTGCAGGTACTCCAGCTTCAGACATTAATCCAATTGAAATTCCTTTTTCACAAGTATCTAAATAAGTTCGAATTTCTAAATCCTCTGCATATTTATCTAATTTAAAAATAACTAAAGAAGATTGTGCTTTTTTAGGGGTTATTCTTTTAATAAATTTTCTAGCAGTTTTTTCATTTTCAACAATAAAGCAATCTATTTCCTCCACTATTTTTTTTACAGAAATAGGCATCACTTCTAAAGGCTCATTTTCACCTAAAGTAGTTGGAATTAAATATAAAACTCCTTTATTATTTTCCATTAAATTATTTTTTTGGCTATAATATCACAAGCCTCATTTAGCATGTTAAAAACATTTTTAAATCCGTAATCTCCTCCAGAATAAGGATCAGGAACATCTAAATTTTCATTTGGAAAAACCGCATTTAAAATAAGTTCAACTTTTGCTTTGTCAGCTTCATTTCTTGCTAATTTTAATACAGCATCATAATTATAAGCATCCATCACATAAATAATATCAAAATTATCAAAATCTTCTACCACAAACTTTCTAGCTCTTTGGTTTGTAATATTAATTCCATTTTTATTAGCAACGGCAATTGATCTAGGATCTGGTAATTCTCCTATATGGTAAGATCCTGTTCCTGCTGAATCTATTTGAATATCTTTAGTAATTAATTTAGATTTTAAAATACCTTCGGCCAAAGGCGACCTGCAGATATTTCCTAAGCAAACCATTAATATTTTTGTCATTAATTAAAAGGTAAGTTTTTTAGTTAAATCATCTACATACTTTCTAAATTGCTTATCGGTTTCATTTAAATTATCTACCGTTTTACAAGCATGAAGCACCGTTGCATGATCTCTTTTCCCTATCTGAGAACCTATACTAGCCAAAGAAGCTTTAGTCATTCTTTTAGCAAAGTACATTGCTAATTGGCGCGCTTGCACAATATGTCTTTTTCTAGTTTTAGATTGTAATGTTGGCACATCTAATTCAAAATAGTTAGAAACAATTTTTTGAATATAATCTATAGAAACTTCTCGCTTAGTGTTTTTTACAAATTTATCTACAATTTGTTTTGTTAGCGAAAGTGTAAATTCTTTTCTGTTAAAAGAAGCTTGTGCAATCATAGAAATTAAAACTCCTTCTAATTCTCTAACATTAGATTTTATATGTTTTGCAATATATTCTACTATTTCATTTGGCATTTCAACGCCATCTCTAAACAACTTATTTTGTAAAATAGAAACTCTAGTTTCGTAATTTGGAGCTTGCAATTCTGCAGATAATCCCCATTTAAACCTAGATAACAAGCGTTGTTCAATATCTTGCATATCTACTGGAGCTTTATCGGAAGTTAATATTACTTGCTTACTGTTTTGATGCAAGTGATTAAAAATGTGGAAAAACACATCCTGTGTACCTGTTTTACCTGATAAAAATTGTACATCATCAATAATAAGCACATCTATCATCTGATAAAAATGAATAAAATCATTTCTATTATTGCTTTTTACGGAATCTATAAATTGCTGCGTAAATTTTTCTGATGAAATATAAAGCACCATTTTTTCAGGATACTTTTCTTTAATTTGCACGCCAATTGCATGGGCAATATGCGTTTTTCCTAATCCAACACCGCCATAAATTAACAATGGGTTAAAAGAAGTTCCTCCAGGTTTATTTGCAACAGCAATACCTGCTGAACGAGCTAAACGATTAGAGTCTCCTTCAATAAAATTATCAAAATTATAATTTGGATTTAATTGAGATTCAATTTTTAATTTTTGAATTCCTGGAATTACAAACGGATTTTTAAGTTCTCTTTTGTTAATATCCATTGGAACCGTAACTCCTTGTGGATTAATTGGATTTCTATTAGAACTCGGAATTTTTACAGTATGTGGATTTGCACTACTGTAATTATTTTCCATCCGCACATCATAAATTAATTTAGCATCTTCTCCAAGGCATTTAACCAAAGCAACTCTTAGCAATTTTATATAATGTTCTTCTAACCATTCATAAAAAAATTTACTAGGGACTTGAATTGTTAGTACTTCACCAGATAATTTAACCGGTTTTATAGGTTCAAACCATGTTTTAAAGGCTTGTTGCTTAATATTATCCTTAATAAATAATAAACACTCATTCCAAACTGTTAATGCAGTTTTAGTCATTATAATTTCAATAGTATTTTTAGGTTAAAGTTAGCTGATTATTAACAGAATTCCTCTGACATTATCTTTATACAAAAATGTGAATAATTTTTGTTATAAAAAAATAAAATATCTATTGATTATTAATTTTTTTTTGCGTAAATAACAAAACTTAAAAATACACCATGTTATCAAACACAATTCAGTTTAGAGTCAGATATGCCGAAACAGACCAAATGAGCTATGTTTATCACGGCAATTACGCGCAATACCTAGAAATGGGAAGAATTGAGTGGCTTCGCAATATTGGCATTTCCTATAAAAAAATGGAAGAAGATGGCATTATGTTACCTGTAATTAATCTAAATATAAATTACTTAAAATCTGCTAAATACGACGATTTATTAACCTTAAAAACAAGCCTTTTTAAAAAACCTGGAGTTAAAATAGATTTTAGCTATGAAATTTACAATAAAAAGCAAGAGTTATTAACCACGGCAAACACTACTTTAGTTTTTATAAATATGAAAACTAATAAACCAACTAGACCACCAAAATATTTATTAGATGAGCTAACAAAAATTTTAGGATAACTTTTTAATTTTTAAACATCGTAAATCTTCAAACATTTGCATAATTTTTGAAGCATTACTTTCTCGCACTTCAACTATAAATTCACAATTTAATTCCATGTGTTGTTTTAAAATAGTTAGTTTTTGATCTTTTATAATTTTCATCACCTTATTCATATCCACATATTCAAAATTTATTTGAAAATTAACCTTAATGGTTTTTTGAATTATTGCAGATTCTTCCAAAATTAATTTAGCGGTAGTTTTATATGCCGTTATTAAACCTCCAACTCCAAGGTTTATACCTCCATAATATCGCACAACTACTACTAAAATATTTGTAACATCTTTTGATAAAATTTGACCATAAATTGGCTGCCCAGCTGTATTGCTTGGCTCTCCGTCATCATTTACACGGTATTGTTTATTTTTAACTCCAATTCGCCATGCATAACACCAATGCCTAGCTGCATGATGCTTTTTCTTCAAATCTAAAATATGAGATTTAGCTTCCTCTTCAGAAAGTATTGGAAAGGAATAACCAATAAATTTACTTCCTTTATCTTTATACAAAGCTTCTCCTGATGATTTTTTTATGGTATAATATGTATCTTTTTCTACTGGAATAATACTTGTTTTATTTCATTCACAAATATATAATTTCAAATGGGTTATTGTTATACAAAATTTCAATAAATTTGAAAAACTAATCTTACTTTTTATGAAAAAACTAATCATCTTATTATGGATACCCTTATTATTAATTTCATGTGAAACTTCAAATGCCAAAAAAGAAAGTTCTAAAAGAGCTCCTAATTCTTTTGCAATAGTTATTCACGGTGGAGCTGGCGGTATTAAAAGAGCCTATTTTACTGAAGAACAACAAAAAGCATATACTCAAAAATTGCAAGAAGCTTTAAATGCAGGATATAATGTTTTAGAAAAAGGTGGTATTTCTCTTGATGCTATTGAAGCAGCAATTAATGTCATGGAAAATTCACCTTTATTTAATGCAGGAAAAGGTGCCGTTTACAATAGCGAAGGAAAACAAGAAATGGATGCTTCTATTATGGATGGTAAAACATTAAATTCTGGTGCTGTTGCAGGAGTAAATCATATTAAAAATCCGATTTTGGCTGCTCGTATTGTTATGGATAGTTCTAAACATGTGATGCTTTCTGGAAAAGGCGCCGAAATTTTAGTCAAAAAATTTGGTGTTAAAATGGTGGATAGCTCTTATTTTTTCACCCAAAAAAGGTTAAATCAATTACATAAAGTTCAAGGAAAACAGAAAAAGCAAACAAACAAAACTGCATTTTTAATAAAAAACAACCTAATTGACGACCATAAATATGGAACTGTTGGTGCGATTGCTATAGACAAAAACGGAAATATTGCAGCAGGAACCTCTACTGGAGGAATGACCAATAAAAAATACGGAAGAATTGGAGACTCCCCAATTATTGGTGCAGGAACTTATGCAAATAATAAAACTTGTGGAATATCAGCAACCGGAACTGGGGAGTATTTTATAAGAACCGTTGCAGCTCATGAAGTTTCTAATTTAATTCAATATAAAGGATTAAACCCTGAAGAAGCATTGCATGAAGTTCTATTTAATCAAATAGGAAAACTTGGAGGCGAAGGCGGTATGATTTTATTAGATAAAAATGGTAATGTTTATTGGGATTTTAACTCCACTGGGATGTTTAGAGGTTTTAAAAAATCAGATGGATCTCAAAAAATTGAAATGTTTGAAAAATAAGTTAAAGCAAATTTCAAACAAATTTCATTAAATTAATCATTTAAATAAACAGATAAAGTATCCATTAAAATGTTTTTAGTTTTAATGGGTGCTTTTTTTAATTTAGGGGCTTTTAAGCCTTCTTTAAAAATTGTATTTCCTATAAATACATAAGCTTCATCCCATAAATTTGCATCTATAAAACTCTGAAGGGTTTGGGCTCCTCCTTCAATTATTACAGATTGGATTTCATAATTATATAAAACTTCACAAATTTGATTTGGTACATTTTCGGCAAAATCTATTTCTTCAAAAATTAAGTTTTTACTAGAATCTAAACCTTTTTTCTCCGTTAAAATAATGGTTTCAACTTCACCATTCATAACCATATAAGATTTAGAAATTTTTAATACTCTATCTAAAACTATTCTAATAG
>DGOU01000186.1 GCA_002390165.1 Lutibacter sp. UBA4458 | reverse complement strand
AAGATCACTTTGTGTTTTTTTCGAAACCTTACGATTTTGGGATCAAAACTCTTCATAATATCTTTGTATTGCTTATCCAAATATTTTGCTAACAACTGTTTTTCTTCTTCCAATTTTCGAAAAAGGGAAGAGTGATCCGTCTGTTCAGCGGCACGGCAACAACGCATGAAAGTTTTGAAATGAATGCGTTTCAAGATCTCCTTATCCGTAAACAGAAAGTGATGGCTTGGATCACCCACCTGGCTCTGATTCAGAATAAAAACGTGCTGCCTCGACTCTTTGTCAAACTCATCCATAAGCCTTTCGTGCACCTCGCATGTGTGTTTCCAAAACCGATGTTTCAGTTCGTCCAGCTGTGATTCCAGACCATTGGCATCAATTTCAAGATCAAACAGATAACCGGGACCTTCAGCCTTTCCGTGGTCTTTTCCGTGCTTGAATTCGTGCGGAATCAGCTTTTCCATATAATCATTCCCATATTCATCAAGCTGACAGTAGAGGTAACCGGCAACCATGCTTAGTACGCCATAGCTGAAAGAGTCGTCTATCATCAAACGTGCCCAGGTCAGATACATCGACCCTCTATATGTTTTTTTTTCATAATTTTTTTGCTCTCTCTTGCGGGAGTCTTCCTGGAACTTATGATCATCAAAATCGTAATCATAAAGCGTCTCAAAGCTGAGCAGGTTTTTTTGACTGGGGAAGGCTTCATTCAAGTAAAAGAAATCTTCACCAATCCCTTTTATGGGGAGCAATGTGGCGTTAAGTTTTGAACATTGCACCTCGTTCATTGCCCGCTTTGCCTCCTCTACCTCATCATCGTTGGAAACAGAAATATCAAACAGCTCTCTCAACAGGAACTGCATGATCTTAAAGGCATCCTCTTCCGGTGTGTCAACGCGGTATTGTTCCTGGCGCTTTTTATCCCAGGAAAAATAATCAGGCACGAACTTCATAATCGCTTTTTTCAATTCCGGCAACATTAACTTCCTCGATTGCTCTTAAATTACTTGCCGTTTTTCTTGTAAAGTTAGTGGATTTACTGTCCCATGCTAACTTGCGCCGTCCTTTGGCGTCAAGTTGAGCGATATCAATCAGCAAGACGGCCCTATAAATATATAATTCTACCCATCCATCGAGGAAGCTTATATTTTTATGGGCGTCCTGCAAGTTCCGGTTTTTATGGTAAACCGTCCCGTTTCTTCACGTCAGCTTTATCTGCATTGTTATGTGTTTGATATTTATTTCAGCTTCTATTTTTGATAGTACATTATTAGCGTCATTTCTCAATTTAAAACTTTTTTCCATACTTGAAATAATATCATCCATTTCTTTTTGTGGAGGCAAATAAACCAGTATATCAGAAAAATCTTTATCCGATATTGCTGGAATAGCAGCTCCAGTTCTATACATAAATACTTGCTTCAAAAACAAATCACTCTGAAGGTAATACAATAAATAATAATGGTTAATTTTACTATTCCTTAAAACCCTAAAGCCATTTGTACAAATAGCCTTATCATACTCTTGTGTAACATAAGCGGTAGCGTGTTTCCGAGACCCAATAGAGTTCCCTGCAACGGCGGTAATAATATCACCAGTCTTTATTTCATAACTTGCTCTGCTTGGTAATTCAGTCGTCAACAGATTTGTACTATTAATTATCTCAAATGACTTTGTATAAATATCAGATAATTCCACATACTCTACATAAGTGTTCTGCTTTAATAGCGGAGATTTCGTTTTTATTATATCTGCAATTTCACCAAGTTTAACAGCCTTTAGTTTGCGTAAGTTTGTAACCAAAGCTCTATTTATAGGCAAATAGTAATTGTAATCTAAACGACTGTTTAACTGGTTAGAATCAATGGAAAATGATTTATCAGACTTTATCGAAAATGATTTCAAAAGGGTTTTATAATCATGAACCGATTCAGTAAAATCTTCATCAATTAATTTTAATCCGTTAATTAGAATAACTTCTCCTCTTTTATCCTTTTTATAAATAGGTGTACCATTTTTGTTTCCAACATAACCTAGCTTATTTATTTGGCTAAAGAATACTTGACTGTTATTTATGGCTTTTCCATTTTTCTTTTGTAAAAACAACAATGAAGCCTTAACGCCGGTGCCATATGGGATAAAAGTTTCTTGGGGTAGTAAAACAACACCGACTACAAATGCTCTGTCTTTAATATACTCTCTTAAATAATCCATTGAAGCATTTTCAAAGTGACCATTGGGTAAGACAATACCTAACCTACCTCCGGGCTTTAAAAGATTTAAACATTGCTCAATAAATAATACATCCGGCACCTGTCCTTTTAAAACTTTATGCGACTTAGAATAACCATCTTTATATTTGTCCCATTTATACCCCAAATCATAATTTGATAGCATTTCTCTTTGGGTGATTTTGCCTTGAGTTCCAAATGGTGGGTTTGTCAATACGATGTCATAAGAATTCGCTATATTATTTTCTTCACTTGCTAAAAACTTTATATGGTTTAATCTTTTTAAAGAATTTTCACATATTATATTTGGTTCAGTGTTAGTTTCTATTAGGAACTTTATCTTGGCTATCTGTGAAACTCTTCTATTTATTTCTATTCCAAATATATTATTCTTTACATAATTACTTACATCTTCGTCTTTAAAATTTCTTTTAATAAAATTTAGTGCTGAAAATAAAAAACCTCCTGTCCCACATGCGGGGTCTATGATTTTTTCATTTAACTTAGGTTGGATTATTTCTACACAAAAATCAATTATAGGGTCTGGAGTAAAAAACTGTCCTCGCCCACCTTTTGCATGTCGCCCTAAAAATTTCTGAAAAGCAAGTCCATTTGCATCTTTAGCCGATTCTGAAAAATTGACCTTTTGCAATTTGCTTACAACAAAAAAAAGAGATTGTTTGCTTAACTTTAGACTGTCCTTTTTGTCAAAATAAGTTTTATATTTTTCTTTGGTGTTCTCAAATAAACCGCTTATTCTTTTTGAAAAATCAGCATTATTACCTGACTCGTCCTCTTTAGCATAAAAGGCACATACCGTATTTTTTTCATCATAATATTTTATAAATAATATTTTAACTATTTCTTCTAATACTTGCTGTTCTGAAAGTCCGTCATTCGCATATAAATAATTATGTATATCCTCAAACCGCTTTAAAGGGCTATCTAAAGTGTCCCCAAACAATGTTGGCTGTTCCATATTATTCCCCCTCTTCTTCATAGACAACATTTCTACTATCTATTTGCATATCCTGTTCTTTAATGGCATTGCTGATACCAACTGTGCCTAAGACTTCATCAAAATTGTCACTCCATTCATCTGATAAGCAAAGTTCATTGTTATTAAATACAAACCCCATAATATAGTTTTGTTGTAAATGGTTTACATCAGCACCTGAAGACTCAAGGTTTTGAGGATTAGCAAATAAAAATTTATGCTCAGTGAATCTCAAGAAAATATCAATTGAGATGAGATTAAACTCATCCTTTCTCGGGGTAGCCTGTGTCCGGCCACTTAGCCCACCTGTTCCCGAAACAAAGTGAGTTTCAAGCACCTTAACTTTATTCATTAAATAATCCAATCTATCATTAATCATTCCTGCAATTTCTTCTCTTGAATAACCCCTCAACTTATCAATAGCCTTGGCTTTTTTTGTTTCTTTTTGAGGTGCGTTATATTTTATGATTTCTTCATAATCATAAATTGTATCGTTATACTCATCTAAGAATTTTGGAGTATTGTCTTTAATCCATTTGTCAATCTGTTGTTCGACTTCTTCACTATCGTTAATCCAATTAATTTTGTCTTTGTGAGTAAATAAAAATGATTTTAATTTGTCATAATTATAAAGTTTATGCCATTTTTCTGAATTAGATTTAACTCCTTTTGATTCCAACACAAACCAATTACCATTCTTGTCTTTAAGATAAAAATCTCCATGATGATTAGGGTGTTTTCGCCCTTCCCACTTTTCTCGAATACGTTCGACAACAAATTCTAATGATTCCAAATACCTCTTTAGCAATAGCTCTGAAATAGAACCACTGACATATCCTTGAGCATTTGGGCTTAATTTTAAAGCATCAAGAAAAACTTCTAATGTTGTTTTGAATACTTTGGTTACAAAATTTTCTAATCTCTTTACGATATTCATATATTCTCCATTTTTTACACAGAACAATTTAATTGACCAGAAAAAATTCTGTAATTTGTGATATAAGATGCTATTATAAAAAATATTCTGTATTAACAAATTCAACAATAACAATATATTAACAAATTGCAGAATAAACAAATGTAAAATTTAAAAATATTATGCGGAAACCAATGGGGCATGTCAAGGACAATAACGGGCGAAAAAAAGGAAATTGTTAGATCTTGCAAAGGAAATATTGAGACGCAAGCATTACAGCATCCGTTCAGGATAAAAGTGCCTAACCCTAACAAGCCGGCCTATGGCTCGGAGAGAACCAAAAATATTTGCCACCAAG
>DGOU01000083.1:34136-35724 GCA_002390165.1 Lutibacter sp. UBA4458 | reverse complement strand
GTTGGATTTATTAGAAAATTACCTACCCAATTAGTAGAATCCTTTAAATCTACTTTAGATGAAGTTAGAGAAGCAGATTTGTTACTTCATATTGTAGATATTTCACATCCAAATTTTGAAGATCATATTGCTTCTGTAAATAAAATTTTAGACGAAATTAAAAGTGCCGATAAACCAACCATTATGGTTTTTAATAAAATTGATGCTTATCAACATAAAACTATTGATGAAGATGATTTAGTTACCGAAAAAACAAAAGAGTACAATACACTAGCAGATTGGGAGAAAACCTGGATGAATAAATTAGAAAATAATTGTTTATTTATTTCTGCTATAAACAAAGAAAATATAGATGGTTTTAGAAAAAAAGTTTTTAATGAAGTTAAAAAAATCCATATAACTCGTTTTCCTTATAACGATTTTTTATATGAAGAATACGAAGAGGAAAAATAATTATTATTTTTTATCTTTATTTTCATCTCCAATTAAACCTAGTTTTTTAGCACGAGATTCCCAGCTTTTACGGGCTAAATGCTGCAGGTCGGCAACACTATCGCTTTCATCCATAATTTCTAATCCGAGTAAGGTTTCAATTACATCTTCCATAGTAACTAAGCCACTTATTGAACCATATTCGTCCACCACAAGTGCAATATGTTCTTTTTTAGCAACAAATTTTTCAAATAATTCAGGTATAGGTGTTTGTCGGTTGGTAACTAAAATTTCTCTTTTTATACTTACTAATTTATTATTGCCATTTCCATTAATAATTTCTTCCATAACAACATCTTTTAGAATATAGCCAGTAATATTATCGGTATTATTCTTATAAATTGGAATTCTAGAAAAACGCAACTTTGGATTTATATCAAAAAAAGATTGAATGGTATTATCTTCAGAAGAAGTTACCACAACTGTTCTAGGAGTCATTATATCTTTTGCTAAAACCTCTTTAAATGTGAGTAGATTTTTAATAATAGTGCTTTCGCTGGCTTCAAAAACACCTTCTTCTTCAGCCATATTAGTCATAGCATGAAAATCCTCTCTGCTTAAAATGGAACCGTGAATATTTTTACCACCTATAAGTTTTGTTGCTAATTGAAGTAACCATAAAACTCCTGTCCATTTTAAAGGAAACATTAAAAATATAAGAGATTTAGAAGTAAAATTTGCCAATTGTTTCCAATAAGTTGCCCCAATTGTTTTAGGAATTATTTCAGAAACCACTAATATAAGTAAAGTCATAATAGCCGATACTATTCCTACCATATTTACTCCTAGTATATTTATCTTATAATCTAATGTTTCTGCCTGAACTCCAACTAATATTGCTCCAACCGTATGGGCAATAGTATTTAAGGTTAAAATTGCAATTAAAGGCTTGTCAACATCAGCTTTTAGTTTTTCAAGCGTTTGAGCAAACTTTTTCCCTTCTTGTTTTTTTATAGTAATAAAGGTTGGTGTAACACTTAATAAAACAGCTTCTAAAATTGAACAGGCAAACGATAAAAATATGGAAAGTGATGCGTAAAATATTAATAATGACATTTTAAAGAAGGTTTTAGGCTAAAATAACTAATTTATACAG
>DGOU01000083.1:27665-34124 GCA_002390165.1 Lutibacter sp. UBA4458 | reverse complement strand
AAATATTTTTTTAGACTAAAATCCGTAATTTATACCTAAACCTAACACTTCTCTAACTTGAAATCCTTGAAAAGCATTGTCATCATAAACGGTTTGAAAAGTGAAATTAGTTGATAAATATTTATTAATACTCATAACAATATTCATAGTATAATCTATATCCACATTTTGAGGGTCTTCTAAATAGTTGCTATATAAATTTAAAATGTTTTCCATAGTAACATTTTCCATTAAAGTTAATTTAGCATATCCAGAAGCATTAAATCCAAATTCAGCTCTAGTACTTTTTCCTTGGTCAACTCCAAAATAAGCATTGTTAGGTAACGTAAAATTTTTATCTACAATTACTAATTTAACAGTTGCTGGAGCAATATTAAATTTTAAGTTATCGCTTTTTTTCCATAAAATTCCAGGTCCAAAGGATAAGTTTGCTGGAGATAAAAAGTTAGTGTATTCTGCTCTAGTTTCAGCACCATTGCCATCTGTTCCATAAACGTAACCTTTAGAAAATTGAGTTTTGAAATTTAAAAATGCAGAGTAATACCACAACCCTTTGGCTTTTTTACCTACTAAAGAATTAAATTCAAAGCGGTCATCGGTTTTCTTTTCAAAAGAACTGTTTTTACTTTTAGTTAAACCGTAAGATGCAATAATTTTGTTATCCCAAGTTAAATTTCCTTTAAGATAATTAAAATCGTAATTGATGCCTAAATTACCGGCAATATTGTTTTCGCCACCAGTAACCCAATCAGAAAATGCAGATTGATTAAATAAAAAGGTAATATTTCCTTTTTTAGTCCAACCTTCTTTAGGACCTTCTTTTTTGTCTTGTGCAAATGTAAAAGCACTAGTTAATATAAGTGCTATTAAAATTAATTTTTTCATTTTTTTAAATTTAAAGGTTTATAAAGTATTAGACCAATTAATAATTAATAAGTCACATTTTTATTTTACTTTTTTATAAAGAGGTACAGATGAGCAAGCTTCACCAAACATAATGGATTTTGCTATTGGTTGCAATTTTTCGATTAGTTGAATATATGCCGTTTCAGGAATTGGTTTATTGGCACAGCCTTTAATAATAACAGGCTTATTTTTATACTCTTCTATATTAAAATTTGTAATAATTTCTTGAAAAATAGCATTTTCAAGTCCCAATAAACTTCCTACAATTGTTTTTTTTGCAAAAGGCAATAAATAAGTTGCAATTAACATATAAGCCCAAGATGGAATAATTGCTTCAGAAGAACAATAAAGTGCTATATATTTATTTTTATAAGCACTCCAATTATAATTTTTTAACGAAGTTCTAAATTCTTTTTCTTTTAAAATAAAGCCCTTAAAAAGCCAAGGTTTAATATCTATACTAATTCGTTCGCCTAAAGGATAAAATTCTTCAAGATCAATGGTTTTTAAACTGCTATTAGCAACTCTATTTATAATTTCATCAGGCATTTAAAAAAGCATTTTAAAGAAATCCTAATTCTAATTTGGCTTCTTCACTCATCATATCTTGAGTCCATGTAGGATCAAAAGTAATTTCAACTTCACAATTTTTTACTTCTTCAATTACTTTTACTTTTTCTTCTACCTCAACAGGCAAAGTTTCAGCTACTGGGCAATTAGGTGAAGTTAAGGTCATTAATATTTTAACGTCATTATTTTCACTTACCATAACATCATAAATTAATCCTAATTCAAAAATATCTACAGGTATTTCAGGGTCGTAAATAGATTTTAAAACCTCTACTATTTTTTCACCTAAATCTTGAACACGTTCGCTATTCATTTCAAAAATCTTTCTTTATATTCATTCTAAATAAGTGCAAATATACAATTATTAGCCTAATTTTGATTGAAATGCTAAAGCATATAATTTTATTTGTTTTATCATAGAAACTAACCCATTTGCGCGTGTTGGAGAAAGATGTTCTTTTAATCCAATTTCATCAATAAAGTCGGTGTCAGATTCTAAAATTTCCTTGGGAGTATGATTGCTGAAAACACGTAAAAGTAGCCCAACAATTCCTTTAGTTAAAATAGCATCACTATCGGCAGTAAAAATTAATTTGCCTTCTTTAATTTCAGAGTGTAACCAAACTTTTGACTGGCAACCAGTTATTAAATTTTCCTCTTTTTTTTGAGATTCGTCTATTAACGGGGTAGTTTTACCTATCTCAATAATATATTCGTAGCGTTCCATCCAATCTTCAAACATAGAAAACTCCTCAATAATTTCTTCTTGTATTTCTTTGATAATCATTTTTTAAACTTATTTTTGCAAAAATAATCACATCAACCTTTAAAAAAAAATATATGATGGTATATATATATTTTAAAGGCGAATTTAAATTAAATTATGGGTAAACTATTAATTGTAGGAACGGTTGCATTTGATGCTATTGAAACACCGTTTGGTAAAACAGATAAAATTTTAGGAGGTGCCGCAACTTATATTTCTCTTTCAGCATCTAAATTTGGAGCAGAATCAGGAATTGTATCTGTTGTTGGTGGCGATTTTCCGAAAGAATACTTAACTAAACTAAACAATAAAAATATTGATACAGAAGGTATTGAAATTGTTGAAAACGGAAAAACTTTTTTTTGGAGTGGTAGATATCATAACGATTTAAATGTAAGGGACACTTTGGTAACCGATTTAAATGTATTAGCAGATTTTAACCCAGTTGTACCTGAAAATTTTAAAGACACCGATTTTTTAATGTTGGGTAATTTACACCCAACGGTTCAAATGGAAGTGATAAAACAAATTCCTGTTAGACCAAAATTAGTAGTATTAGATACCATGAATTTTTGGATGGATAATACTTTAGATGAATTAATGGAAGTAATTGCTAAAATTGATGTAATTACTATAAACGATGAAGAAGCAAGGCAACTATCTGGAGAATATTCGTTAGTTAAAGCTGCTCAAAAAATTCATAAAATGGGACCAAAATTTGTGGTTATTAAAAAAGGAGAACATGGAGCCTTATTATTTAATAATGGCGATGTGTTTTTTGCTCCAGCATTACCACTAAAAGAGGTTTTTGATCCTACAGGAGCAGGAGATACTTTTGCAGGAGGATTTATTGGACATTTATCACAAACTGGAGACATTTCATTTGAAAATATGAAACGTGCGGTTATTTCTGGTTCAAATTTAGCTTCCTTTTGTGTAGAGAAATTTGGAACAGAGCGAATGGAAAACTTAACTCACGATGAAATTCAGAAGCGATTATTACAATTTAAATTGTTAACCCAATTTGATATAGAATTAAGTTAAAAAAATAAATTCCGCCTGTGTGCGGAATTTTTTATATAATTTTATTACTAATTATTTAAGTATGAGCGACGCAATTAAACATGAATGTGGTATAGCAATGGTTCGGTTATTAAAACCATTACAGTTTTACAAAGACAAATACGGTTCAGCATTTTACGGACTTAATAAAATGTACCTGCTAATGGAAAAACAACATAATCGTGGTCAAGACGGAGCCGGTTTAGCAAGTATTAAATTTAACGTGCAACCTGGAACTCGTTATATAAGCAGAGTTAGATCTAATGCAAATCAGCCTATTCAAGATGTTTTTGCACAAATTAATAACCGATTAAATAATTTAAATACTGCTTTTCCTGATAAAAAAGAGGATGTACAATGGCAATTAGAAAATGCACCATACTTAGGTAATTTATATTTAGGGCACGTGCGTTATGGAACTTTTGGTAAAAATAGTATTGAAAGCGTTCATCCGTTTTTACGCCAAAGTAATTGGATGCATAAAAGTTTAATTGTAGCAGGAAATTTTAATATGACCAATTCAAAACGGTTATTTAATGATTTGGTTGAAATAGGTCAGCACCCAAAAGAAATGACCGACACGGTTACTGTAATGGAAAAAATGGGCCATTTTATTGATGATGAAACAGCAAATTTATATCAAGAATTAAAAAAAGAAGGCTACTCTAAAAAAGAAGCATCTCCAATAATTGAAGAAAAACTAAATTTAAAAAAAATACTTAAAAAATCTGCTAAAAACTGGGATGGAGGTTATGCAATGGCTGGCTTATTAGGCCATGGTGATGCGTTTGTTTTAAGAGATCCAGCAGGTATTAGGCCAGCATTTTATTATGCAGATGATGAAGTAGTTGTTGTTGCCTCTGAACGTCCAGTTATACAAACTGTTTTTAATGTTCCTATAAATAATATTAAAGAAATAAAGCCAGGAAATGCCTTAATTATTAAGCGTAGCGGAAAAGTTACTGCTAATAAAATAAAAGAAACGTTACCTAAAAAAGCTTGTTCGTTTGAGCGTATTTACTTTTCTAGAGGAAGTGATGCGGATATTTATCAAGAACGAAAAAATTTAGGGAAATTAGTTTTCCCACAAATTCTTGAAAAAATTGATAATGATATTAAAAACACCGTTTTTTCTTACATACCAAATACCGCAGAAACTTCGTATTATGGCATGCGTGAAGCCGCAGTTGATTTTTTAAATGAACAAAAAACAGATATTATTTTAAATGGTAAACGAAGTTTATCTTCTGAAAAAGTTACGGAAATTTTAGCTGAAAGACCTCGATTTGAAAAGTTAGCTATAAAAGACGCTAAATTAAGAACTTTTATTGCAGATGACAGCAGTAGAGATGATTTAGTTGGGCATGTTTATGATGTTACTTATGGCATTGTTAAACCTACGGATAATTTGGTAATAATTGACGATAGTATTGTTAGAGGAACTACTTTAAAGAAAAGTATTATTAAAATTTTAGACAGATTACATCCCAAAAAAATAGTAGTAGTTTCTTCAGCTCCACAAATTCGATATCCAGATTGTTATGGTATTGACATGGCTAAATTAGGCGATTTCATTGCTTTTAGAGCAGCTATAGAATTGTTAAACCAAACCAATCAAAACCATATTCTAGACGAAGTTTATAAGGACTGCAAGCAGCAACAATTGCTAGAAGATGTTGCTATAAAAAATGCTGTGGTTAAAATTTATGAGCCTTTTAGTAATGAACAAATTTCAGATAAAATTGCTGAAATGCTTAAAACTTCTAAAATTAATGCTGAAGTTGAAATTGTTTATCAAACAGTAGAAAACTTACATAAAGCCATTCCTAATCATTTAGGAGACTGGTATTTTACAGGCGATTATCCAACACCTGGAGGTAATAGAGTGGTAAATGATGCTTTTATTAATTTTTACGAAGGAAGTAATAAAAGAGCATATTAAATTTAAATTTCTTTAAATTAGAACTTAAAAAAACCCGCTAATAGCGGGTTTTTATTTGATTTTATTTAGTAGTAAGTATAAATTCTTATTTATTTTCAGCGTAAAGTTTTTCAACATAATTCCAATTAATTACGTTAAAAAAGGCATCAATATATTCAGGTCTTCTATTTTGATATTTTAAATAGTAAGCGTGTTCCCAAACATCTAAGGTTAAAATTGGAAATCCACCACAACTTACACCAGGTGTCATTGGATTATCTTGGTTTGGTGTTGAGCAAACTTCAACTTTTCCTCCTTTATGAACACAAAGCCAAGCCCAACCAGAACCAAATCTAGTAGCAGCAGCTTTTGCAAAAGCATCTTTAAAAGCGTCTACAGAACCAAATTCAGCAATAATAGCATCTTTTAATTCTCCAGATAAATATCCTTTTCCTTCAGGGTTCATTACATTCCAGAATAAATGATGGTTATAATAACCTCCACCATTATTTCTAACCGCAGTATTTGATGGATCTAAATTTGTTAGTATATCTTCAATAGATTTAGAATCTAAATCTGTTCCAGCAATTGCTTTATTTAAATTATTTGTGTAGCCTACGTGGTGTTTTGTGCTATGAATTTCCATAGTTCTAGCATCAATATATGGTTCTAATGCATCAAAAGCATAAGGTAATTTTGGTAGTTCAAAAGCCATAATAATATTTTTTAGTTTAAATTAATATTTCAAAGATAATGAAGGTAACGAATGAAAACCATTGTTAAAAATCGAATGTTTTTATAGTTGTATTGGTAAATTTTATTGCTTTACAACTTCTTCCTCTTCATTGTACTTTGCATCGTTAGGGTATTTTGCCATAAATTCTTCTGCTTTTAAGACCATATTAGTGCTTCCGCAAAAAAACGGAACTCGTTGGTGCAATTCAGTAGGTTTTATATCTAGAATTCTCTGATAACCATCACTAGCTTTTCCGTTTGCTTGTTCTGCTAAAAACGCCATTGGGTTACATTCGTATAATAATCGTAATTTACCTTTAGGACTTTTAGTACTTGTTGGATATAAATAAATACCTCCTTTAATCATATTTCTATGAAAATCGGATACTAATGAGCCAATATAGCGAGAAGTTAAAGGTCTATCTTCTTTTTCTTCTTGGCAATATTTTAAATAATCTTTAACACCTTGTGGAAAATGCACGTAATTTCCTTCATTTAT